>CAYGUD010000136.1:0-5018 GCA_964352865.1 uncultured Hyphomonas sp. | reverse complement strand
ATGCGGATGCGCTCGAAAATGCCGACCGGCTTCTAGAGCAGGATCCGGCGAACATTCCGGTTAGAGAATTGCGCGTAGAAGCGTTGTTGGAACTTGGCCAGGAAGACGAAGCACAAGCAGAGATCGACCGCATTCGGCGTCTGACGCCAACCGAAGATGCTGATACGGCAGAAGACGGCTCGGATACAGAGATCGCCTCCATCGCTCCTTAAACCGAGGCCGTTAAGGACCCTGTTGCAAGTGTAACGAAGTTTTACTTGACGAATGGTGACGGATGTCACCATAAGGCGACATGAACCCAACACCTCCAGAACTCTCCATACTGAAAATGCTATGGCGCGATGGCGCAAAAAGCGTCGGTGAGATTCACGGCCTTCTCGGCGAGGAACTGAACTGGAGTCGCTCGTCCACACGCAAAACAATAGAGCGTATGGTGAGCAAGAAGATGCTGACGGTCAAAGACTTACATGGGCTCAACATCTATCGTGCCAAGCTGGAAAAAGTCCCGACACTGGCTGGTCTGATCCAGACCTTTGCCAAGAGCGTGCTCAGTCTGGATGGACCGCTACCTGTGTCCAATCTGGTCAAAAGCGAAATCCTCACGGGCGCAGAACTCGCTGAACTCGAAGCTTATCTGCAGGCTGAGGCAGATCGCACGAAGCCGGAGGCCTAAACGATGTTTCTATGTGCTTTAGCTCTCGCCACAATCGGTGTCACCAGCGCGGCCTGGTATTTCGGGGCCCGCCTATTTACCCTGATTTATCCAGAGAACCAGGCCTGGTCGTCTCTTTGGGCCGCATGCCTTCTCGGAGCCCTTTTAAGCCCGTTTGTGGGATTAGGTGTTATGCTTCTCGCCCCGCAGGAAGTCGCAACTTTGGCTGAAGGGCTCTCGCTCCACGCAGACGGCCCCGTGGCGCAGGAACTCGGCGACTTGCGCACGCAAATTGAAGCGCGCGTACCGCTGTTTGACGCGCGCGCAGCGCTGAATCTCGGCCTTGTCGTATACGCACTTGGCGCTGCTCTACATCTGGGGCGGCTGCTGGTTGGACGTTGGCGCGTCCGACAGATCGCGCAACATCCTGCTTTTCTGGTACCTTTGGGAAAATTTCGGGTCTCCGCCTCACCCAGAGCACACGCTCCGTTTGTGTGGACACCACTCGGGCGCCCGAGCCAATCGCGCATCATTCTTCCCGTTTCATATTTTGAACGATTCTCCGAATCTGAGCTCCACCTCATCGCACAGCATGAAAATGCACACATCGCGCGCCGGGATGACGAATTTGGATTAATCTTGCGCGTGATAATGGCCTTGCTTTGGTATTCGCCATTTTCACACGCGGCGTTCGCCAAATGGGTTCAGGCATGTGAGCTGCAATGCGATGCCGCCATTATGAGCGAGCAACCCCACCAGATGCGAAGCGCTTACGCACAGACTTTGTTGAAAGCACTTCACGTAACGGCGAACCGGGTACGGCAATACCCGGCCGCCTCCTTCTCAACCCAACGCTTAAGGAACGAAAAGATGAGAATTACCAGCATAATGACCGGAACAGCACCTGTAATCAAGCGCAAGCGGGAACGTACGAGCCTGGTTTGCGCCGCGGCGGCGATAGCGCTTTCAAGCGGTATCGGATTCGCTAATCTCGCCAGTGCCGATCCAGTTGGTAAACCGCCGACCGCATCGCAAACGCTGACCATAGGGGAGATGGTTACTGGCCGCCTGACGGCGCCGTTCGGTCAGACATTTGACCCCTTTCGCGATGGCAGCAGACGGGTACATCAGGGCGTCGACATTGCTGCACCAACCGGGACCGCAATCCGCGCGCCGGCAGATGGCGTAATCATCACCGCAACCGACCTCTATGACGGTAAACCCAATTACGGAAAAGTTGTTGTGCTCGACACGGCGGGGGGGACACGAACGTTGTTCTCTCATTTGGATGACTATGCCGTCGAACCCGGCCAACAAGTCAGCAAAGGTCAGCTAATTGCCGAAGTCGGAAATACTGGCAAAAGCACCGGGCCGCACGTCCACATAGAGACCTATGTCAATGGAGTGAGAGTTGATCCGATGACTGTTTGGGCCGCAGACTAGCCTGCTCCAAACCGCGCACATCAAACCCAATGACCGCGCGTTGTTTTCTCCACTTTGCGCTGCTTCATTTTTCGCGTTGCGAATGATTGGGTCTCGATGGTCTCGCAAACCATTTCCAATTGATCCGGCGCAACCGCCTTGCTGAACAGGAAACCTTGAACCTGATCGCAGCCACGGTCATTGAGCCAGTCGAGTTGTTCGACTGTCTCAACGCCTTCGGCGACAATGCTGGCATTGATTTGTTTGGCGAGCGCAAAAATCAACCGAATAAGCGGACCGGATTCCGGAAGCTGCGCGGTGAAGCTGGTATCAATCTTGATGCAATCCACTGAGAAGCGCGAAATATGCGCCAGGTTGGAATAGCCGGTCCCAAAATCATCCAGCGCGATCTTAAATCCAAGATCATTGATCCGGCTGATGCGCTCTGCAACTTGCTCATCGTCTCCAACAAGCGAGGTTTCAGTAATCTCCAGTTCGACTTTGGAAATGGGCACATCGGGATCAGCCGCGGTTTGCGCACACAAGTCGATAAAGTCTTCATGCTGGAACTGTTTTGGGGACACATTGATGGCGAGACGAACATCGAAGCCTGAACGATGCCAGGCAGTAAGTTGTCGACAGGCTGCTTCGAAGACCTGAATACCAACCTGGTCAATCACACCCATATCTTCGCAGACCGGAATAAACACGCCAGGCGAAATATAACCACGCTCTGGGTGATTCCATCGCAGCAAAGCCTCGACACAAACAACTTTATGAGTTTTGAGATCGATCCGTGGCTGGTAGTGCAAACAGAAGGCCTCAGATTGGATCGCTCGCATAATTTCTGCTTCCAGCCAATTTCGCTCGATCGCATTGGCGCCAATTGAGTCATTATAAATTGCATACCGCTCGCGACCAGCGTGCTTTGAGTGGTAGAGCGCAAGATCCGCTTCCCTGAACACACCAGACCAGTCTGCATCGCTATTGCCTGCAACCAAAGTGCTGCCAATACTGGTCGTAACGTCCAGGCGCAGTTCGCCGAACTCGATTGGTTGATGAAGGTTTGCCTGGATCTCGCCGAGGCTATTTAGGAGTTCGGGTTCACTCGACACGCGCCTCAACAGGACAACAAACTCGTCGCCGCCCATGCGCGCCACGATATCGTCGTCACCGACCTGGCCGCGCAATCTGTCTGCCAACGTTCGCAAAACAGTATCGCCCGCTTCGTGACCAAACGTGTCATTCACCGCTTTGAAATGATCGACATCGAGAAACAGGACCGCATAGTCCATTTCGCGCGTGCTTTCCTTGATCTCGGCCATGCGGTTTTGAATGTAGAAACGATTATAGCACCCGGTCAGCTGATCACGCGCGGCGAGGTAATGGGCTTTATCGCGGGTATTTTTGAGCTCGGTGACATCAAATCCTGTGACAGATAAAGCAGGCTCACCGGTTGCCGCATCAAGACATTGTTTGACGCTCAAATCGAACCATAGCTCACCCTTGGACGTGCATATGCGCGTCACCCCTCGACTGGCCCCTTGCGTCACCCATTCGCGCTTCATTTCTGCGAAATCATGCGGGTTGGCGAAGATTTCGTTGAACCGAATTTCTGTACTGTCGAAAACGGCGCGCGCCGCAGGGTTCTGGTAAAGTGGATCGCCATTGCTGGTGAATAGCGCGATGACGACATCCGTATGCAAGAGCGCCTCTGCGCTGCGCAGGGTTTCGGGCGTTTCTGCCGCTGCGCCTAGCGTCTCACACATCATCGCCATACGCCCGTCGGGCAATCTGAACCCGGTATAGACCACATTCAGCGTGACCGGCGTACCGTTGGGATGCAATGTCCAGGTTTCAACAAATCTCGCGTCACGTTCGACAAAGTCACTTTGGAATTGCTGCAGCCGGTTTTCGACCATTTTGGACATGCCAATAGACAAGTCTCGTGCTTGCAGTTCCGCTTCTGAATCTGCCCCCCAGACGTCACAAGCCGCATCATTCGCATACGCAATCCGTTGACGGTCTGTGTCATAGACCCAGACAGCTGTCCGCAACCTTCGCGCGAGCCCAAACGGGTCGCCAGTCAAGGCTGAAACGGGAAGAACTGAATGAGGCATTCGGATTTGACGCGATGCTTATCTGGTTGCTTAACACTAAACATCGTACAACCTGTAGATTAAAATCCGCTTGAAAAACCTTGTGGTTGTTTTCCCCTTCCCCATATTTTCGTTAACTTTTTGATCGCATCAAGCGCCGTCAGCGCCGTGCCGTCTTCGGCATTTTAGCGAAGCAGCAACTCCGCCAGCTTGGCCTTATGGTAGGCCGCATCGCCGTGTTGCGCTGAGCACCACAAGGCGCGGCGGCGATAAAGCTGTGCGTCGCATTCATAGGTGAAGCCGAAGCCGCCATGAAATTGGATGGCGCGGTCAGCAGCATAACTGAACGCCTTGTCCGCTTGCGCCTTGGCCATCCGCACGGCAATTTCGCTGCGGCGCGGGTCGTTGAAACACCAAGCGGCAGAATACAAGTGCGAGCGGGCCTTTTCGAAGTCGCAATATGCCTCAACGATCGAGTGTTTCAGCGCTTGAAACGCGCCGATTTCTTTGCCGAATTGTTTGCGGGTTTTGAGGTAATCGAGAGTATAGTCGATGCAGCTTTGCGCGCCGCCGCACATCTCCGCGGCGAGCAATAAATTTGCGGCCAGATGAAGATGCATAATCGCCGCTTCAGTTCGCTCCGGATCGAGCAGGTCGGATTTTTGAATTGTGACTCCATCCAGCGTGACCGCAAATGATGCGCGAGTTTCATCTATGACGACTTCGCGCCTCAGAGCGCTGTTCTCAAACACGCTCTTGTCGAGAAGCGCCAGGGTCAAATTACCGTCAACGCGAATGCTGACGACGACAAGATCCGCACTATCAGCATCGGTGACCAGAATCTT
>CAYGUD010000135.1:0-6304 GCA_964352865.1 uncultured Hyphomonas sp. | reverse complement strand
CTTGGGAACACACGGCGCCGGTGAATTCCTGGAGCGATACTTGCGCCAATGACGCGAAAGACGGGCAATTGTTGTTTTCGCGCTATGAATGTGAGGACGAGAATGGTCGTGTCTTGTTCTCTGTGGGCCAGTCTTCAGCCGCGTATGAGCCAGATGAACTCACCGAACTTGCCGTGTTTAGCGCGCAAGAGCGCGGCGCGGTTGATCCGCGCATCGTGCAGCAAGTGATCTGGAAATATATGCCGACTTACGCATCCGACGGAATTCGTGACGGGCTTTTGCAAACCATGATTGAAATGCAGGGTGAGCAGCGAACCTACCATACCGGCTCAAGTTTTTCGCATGAAGCGGTTTCGACAATTTCAGCGTTTAATGCCCGCTTGCTCGCAACGGTAATGTCTTGATCGCCTGGCCTTCGCTTTGAACGTGCTTGGACGGCACGACAGCAACCAGGTTTACAGATTTTTCGCCATCCAGATCTTCGCGATACTGGCCGCCAAGATTTTCGATATGGGTCGCAGACATGTAAGATGCATACGCATCGAGCGTAACTTCCGACTCTTCGTCGCGCGAGATTACGACTTTATCGGTCGCTGGTTTCGATGACTTGTCGTGCACGCCGCGCACCACGAAGCAGATTGAATCTGAACCGTCTGGCATCGCCCGAACATGCATGGACAGTTTTCCGGAATTTCCAACAGTGCGATGGGCTTTCAGGCACATTTGTCCGAGCGCACGAGTCAAAGAACCACTGGCGGAAGACTTGACCAACAGGTCTTCAGGAATGGCGCAGATGACATTGCGAAGTGTGATGTCATCCAAGTCTGATTGGGCCATTTCCGTCAGCTCTTCGCTGAAAATTTCGCGCAGCTTGACCATTTCAGCATCAACCAGATGCGCATTATCGTCGACCGAGTGGCGCGTCATGGACGACATTAGCCGCTCAAGATCTTTCGACGCATTCATGATCAGATTAGCCAGATTGCCGAGCTCTTCATCATCAAAGCGAATGCGCGAGTCCGGCTGTAATAGACGCGCATATTTCATCACAGTCTTGATCGGATAAATCACTTCACGAGAGATCGATTCAAAGAACGCGGATTTGGTTTGCAGCGCTTCTTCTGCTTGCTGGCGCGAGCGCAGGATGGTGTGCTGGCTTTCAACCAGAGAGCTGACATCCTCGATCAATTCGATTCGATCGTCCTCAACACCCATGAATTCAGTTTGACGGAAATAGCGTCCTTGCCAGAAGTGGAAGCCTTCGCGGGTCACACTGCCTTGCGTAAGGGCGGCGCGGTTTTGTTCCATCGTCGAGTTCGAGAAAACAACCTCGCCCGTTTCATCCTGAATTTCCAAACCAATGCCGAGCGTTTTAACCGCTGATTCCAGACGCCCCTTGGAAAGTTCGAGACCCAGTCGCACGCGAAGCATTTCGACGGTGTCATGGTATTTCAAATGCGCCATATAGACCATTGTGACGCCAAGTGTGCCGCCCATCGCTGCTGTGATCAGCGCAGCTGCACTATCAATAAAGGCCAGCGAAAACACTGTGACGGGCAAGGCACCGGCCAGGAAACGTGCAGACATGCCGGCATTTGAACCGAGACACGCCGCCGCAGCCGCGCACATGCCTGTCGCAAGCGCGGCAAGCGTAATATTGGCGGCAGGGTCAGGGCCTGCAAAAATCAGACAGCTTGAGGCCCACCAGGCACCAAACAGGAAATTGTTGCGCGCACCCTTTTTCAGAAACCCGCCTGACAGTTTCACCCCTTTTGGGACCGCTGCCATCGCGACTGCGCCCTTGTACTGATAGAAAGAGAAGAACAGAATCGGGCCCCACCAGATCAGAGCGAGCCACCAATAGGTGAACTGCATGAAGATCAGGGTCACGGCAGTACTGTTGATCGCTGTGATCAAAGCCAGCGGTTTCATCACCTGGGCAAGTTGATCGAACAATTCGCGCAACACAAGTTGCCGCAAACGACCGTCTGGAAGTTCCAGAGTCCCGTGTACAATACTGTTGAAGACGGATTTTGTCGAAATGCGCATGCAGGCTTCTTGACACAGATGTCTTGAAAAACTGGTTGCCTCGGGAGCAAATCTGATTTCAATTTCTTGAGAAACGATCAATCAAGCTTTCCAAAACCTTAACCGGTGAAATCTGCCAAGGTTCGGTAATAGAAATGAAAGCCGGTGCCCGCATGGGTGGCGCGCAATCGACCTGATTGGTGGAAATCAGGACGGTTTGCGGCCAAATACCGCAACTTGCGAAAATATTTTGGGGATACTCTACTATTCGCGTGTGAAATCGGTAGAAGAACCTGCCCTCTCAAGACTTAGGAAGAATTCCATGGCGGATGATAAAGTTCAAATCTATGAAATGATGAAAGCGTTCTTCGAACAGAACGTCCCTTATGCCAAACATACCGGCATAGAACTTTTGGTCATCGCAGATGGCCACGGCGCCGCACAATTGCCAGATCGTGAAGAGACCCGGAATCATATGGGCTCTCAGCATGCTGGCGCTTTGTTTACGCTGGCGGAAGCCGCGTCCGGCGCGGCATCCGTATCCTTGTTTGCGGACAAGGTCGCAACTGTAAAAGCCGCCATCACGGAAGCGAAAATCAACTATTTGCGGTCTGCAAGGGGCGCGATTCATGCCGAAGGAAAGTTGCGTCAGCCAGGGGCAGAAATTCTCGCAACATTCAATCAAGATGGTGTTGTTGAGTACACAGTCGATGTTTCGCTAACTGACTCGAAAGACCGTGAAGTCTGCACGATGGACGTAAAATGGACGATCAAGTCGAACCTGCCTAAGAGCTAGACGACAGATCTGAGAGGGCGATCGCAGAGACCAACCTGCTTTACTGCGGCGCCCTGCATTTCTTTTCCGAATGAACCGTTCTATGTCGCGAAGGACACTCACTTCGGGCTGGAGCCATTAATGAACAAGAAACCTGTAAATGACCACGCGTTGGACCAGATCTGGCGGCAGGGACGGTCATATAATGGCTGGACGCAAGATAGCGTTCCGGAAACCTTGATCCGGGCAACTTACGATCTGACCAAAATGGGCATGACCAGCGCGAATTGTTCGCCCGCCCGTTTTGTGTTCCTGCAATCCGCGGAGGCCAAGGCTCGTCTGAAGCCACATCTGATGGAGGCCAATGTTGATAAAACGCTTTCGGCGCCATGGGTGGTTATCATTGCACATGATCTGGAATTTCATGAGAAGATCCCAGAGCTCTTTCCGCATAATCCCGGCGCCAAGGATTGGTTCGCGGACGAACAGAACCGTCACACCACAGCGTTTCGAAACGCGACGCTGCAAGGCGCATATCTGATGCTTGCGGCGCGCGCTCTGGGCCTGGATTGTGGGCCGATGTCGGGGTTCAATAATGCCGGTGTGGATGCGGAATTTTTCCTCGAAAATGACGCAACCAAGACATGGCGATCTAACTGGCTGTGCAATATTGGTCACGGCGATGACGCAACCATTTTCGACCGCAGTCCGCGCCTAAGTTTTGAAGACGCGTGTCTGATCCTCTAGACATTTCTAAATGATTGTCCTGGCGATCCATACAGCGGGCCCAGCCTGCGATCTTGCTGTTCTGCAAGATGGTGCGGTGCTGGCTGCGCGTCAGGAGGCGATGCTGCGGGGCCAGGACGCGCGGCTGCCGCAACTCGTTCAGGATACGCTATCAAAGGCGAACGTGTCGCTCGATCAAGTTGATCGCTTCGCTGTGGTCACCGGGCCAGGTTCCTTCACTGGCATCCGTGTTGGCGTTGCATTCGCGCGAGGCCTCGCGCTGGCGACGGGCAAGCCCTGTATTGGGGTGACATCGATGGAAGCGGCGCTGCCTGCCGGGCAGCAGGGATCCGCGATCGTTGCTTTGCCGGCTCAGAAACGGGCGCCGGACGTCACGTTCTGGACGCTGAGATTCCGAAGCGGCACCGCCACGGGCTCTGCATCCGAAATGGCGGTCGAGGATCTGATCATCTTGCTGCGCGATCGCCCGCATATGGTCTACGGCAATGCGTCAGCGTTGGAGGCCTATTTGCCTGACACGCCCGTCCATGCGGCAGTGCCAAACGCAATAGTTGCCGGACAGCTCGCCGCGATTTTGGATCCTGAGGCCCGCACCGCGCGGCCGACTTATGTTCGCGCGCCCGATGCCGCGCTCCCGAAAGCCAAGCCGGGTAAATGACGGCGGTGCAGATCCTGTCGCTTGGCGACGCTGCGGCGATGGCAGCGTTGCATGCTGCCGCGTTTCCGGCGTCTGAAGCCTGGCCGGTCAACGCGTTCAAAGATCTCGTCGCGCAGCAAACAACACTTACGGCAGGTCTGGTTGTCGACGGCGATCTCCAGGCGATGCTCGTCGCCCAATTCGTTGCGGATGAGGCGGAGATTTTGACATTGGCGACCGCTCCGGTAGCGAGACGGCGCGGATTTGCGGGAAAATTGCTCAGCAACCTGGAGCAAAGACTGCGCCCTAAGGGCTTTACCAAATGGCTGCTCGATGTTGCGGCAGACAATGTGGCGGCGATTGCGTTCTATGAGAAACAAGGCTTTCAAGTCGATGGTCGGCGATCTAACTACTATCACCGGCTTGAAGGCCAACGGATTGACGCCATCTTGATGTCGAAGCCGGTGGGTGGACAGATCACCAAGTAAACCGTTAGAGGAACGTCTATGGATCGTTTGGAAAAACTCTGCGCCGAAAAAGGCCTCCGCATGACCGAGCAGCGCAAGGTCATTGCGCGTATTCTGTCGACTTCAGATGATCACCCAGATGCTGAAGAGCTGCACCGCCGCTCAAACGCCGTGGATAAAAATATCTCACTGGCGACTGTCTATCGAACTGTGAAACTGTTCGTCGAGTACAAGATAATCGAAAGCCACGATTTTGGTGATGGGCGCGCGCGCTATGAAGAAGTTCCGGATGAGCATCATGATCATCTGATTGATGTGAAATCGGGCCGCGTGATTGAATTCCACAACGAGGAAATCGAGCGCCTGCAGATCGAGATCGCTAAAGAGCATGGCTATAAGCTCGTCGATCACCGTCTTGAGCTTTATGCCGTGCCACTCAAAAGCGACGAAGACTAAGCAGCCGTGAGCCGACAAAGTCCGTATCTAATAGCAATGACAGGCGGATCAGGCTCTGGAAAATCGACCGTCGCGGAAGCGCTGGTTGAACATTGCAAGAAAACCGGTGTCGTGATCTTTCACGAGGATGGCTACTACTGGCCGATGAGCCACTATGGCCCTGCCGATAGCGAAGAGCAGCGCCAGGCAATTATTTCTCGGGTCAATTATGATGACCCGATCAGTAAAGAAACGCATTTGATGGCGCGCCAGCTCGCTGATTTGAAAGCAGGGCGAACAATTGAGCAGCCGATCTATGATTATGACCACCACGATCGCAGCGCCGAAACGCTAACCATTGAGCCAACATCGATTATTATCCTCGAAGGCATTCATGCGCTTTCTGTTCCTGAGCTCAAACCGCTGATCGATTTGTCGATTTATGTCGATACACCAGACGATTTGCGCCTCGCACGCCGTTTGAGACGCGATGTTGTTGAGCGTGGCAGAAGCGTCGAGAGCGTCCTGGCGCAATATCTCGGGACTGTTCGTGCAGCGCATTACCGACACACTTTCCCGGCCATGTTCGAAGCGGACCTGGTGATCGCGGATGAAGGCCTTCCAGCCTATGGCCAAGTGCGCGCCGGGGCTGACGCGATTGCGCGGATGCTGGCGCCGATTATGGACCGTCTGCGATCTGAAGGTGTTGTCTGAGTCTTTTCGCGCTAGGCTGTGCACGATGACCCGATCTTTCGCATTCTTTTTTCTCGGATTATTCTGCGCCGCACCAGCATTGGCTTGCACGCTTCAGACGGATACCGACCGTCCAGAGATTTCAACTTATGTCAGCGACGGTCTGATATGCTTGCAGCAGCCCCCAGAGAATTTTCGCTTCGATACCGCGGTCGAAAGGGCGTTTGTTGACAAGATCAATGCCGAGCGGACCCGGGAAGGCTTGAAGCCTCTATCCGTACGTGCGGCCTTGCTGCCTGCGGCGCGGTATCAGAGCCTCGACATGGGGGTAAATTCATTTTTCGATCATGAAAGCCCGGATGGCCGCCGGGCGTCTGATCGCATTGCGGCGTTTGATCGGACGCTTCTGGCGCAAAGTACAGGTGAGAATATTGCCGTCTTCGGGCCAGCCAGATGTTATGATCAGAATGACACCGAAGTTTCATGCTCGAACTTGCCTGGGTTCAAACTGCCGACCCCAGC
>CAYGUD010000134.1:0-6315 GCA_964352865.1 uncultured Hyphomonas sp. | reverse complement strand
CTCGGCGAGCAGGATGCCATAGTTGACATAGCCCGGATTGTGATTGGGATTTGCCGCAACGTGAATGGCATAGGCATTGATGGCGGCATCTGTGTTCCCGGCACCGCGATAGGATTGGGCGTAAGCAAATGAGCTGCCATGCTCGATGCGTTGTTCAGGCGACAGGGCGGACAGAACGCTCAGAGCTTCTTCGTGTCGTTTTCGCTTGGCCAGAAGATCCCCAATATAAGCTTCAAACTTGGGACGCTGGTCCGGATTGGCGTTTCTGAAGAAGAGAGTTGAACGTAGTTTTTGCGCGGTCAGCGGCGCCAGATCAGTGTCTTGAACGATGGCGACCAGGTCGGCCTGAAAATCCTCATCCAGATCGCTCGCGATAGTAAGTTCGATCTCTCGCTGGTCATCGGACGAAATTGTCCGGACGATGCCGGTATCATCGTCGCTTCTGACAATGATCTCAGCAGTGAAGGCGACGCCGATGATTGCGAGTGCAAGTCCAGCCAGGACAGGCGCCGAAAAGAAAGGAGACTGCTCATGCATGTTCTAGACCCTTGTCTGTCAGGCTTTCAACTAAGCCTTTCTGTTGGACATTCTGGATTTCAATCCCCGGGCGACCATTGACTTCGAGCACGAGAGGACCTCGATCCTGATCGATACAGATATCAACACCAATATAGCCAAGAGGGATAGCCTCTGCAGAAGCTTTGGAGATCTCGATAATCTCACGCCATTTGGGGATTTTGAAGCCGATCAGACCAGCACCCGTGTCAGGATGTGCATCCGTATTGGTGCCGCGCAAAGCAGCATTGGTAACTTTGCCGGTCTCAATATCGATTGCCAGTCCCACGGCCCCCTGATGAAGGTTTGCCTTGCCGCCTGACTTCTCGGTCGGCAAACGCAGCATGGCTGAAACCGGACGCTGTTTATGCAGGATGACACGGATATCTGAGAGGCCGAAATCGGACAGGCTGCTCAAACCTTCGTGCTGAGTCAGCAGAGGTTCGACATAAGCATAGTCTTCGTCACCGCTTTGAGAGAAAGAGCCATTGAGAATCTCGCCGACATGGCGTGACATGTCTTCTGGCGTTCGTGTTTTTCCACTTGCAGTGACGAAGTTTTTTCCGTCACGACCGCGAATAATCATGATGCCATTGCCTTGAGAGCCGCGGTTTGGCTTCAGGGCAAACGCGCCAAGGTCAGACAAGGTTTGCATGAATTCCGGCAATTCCCGGAAGGATTTGCAATCCGCATAAGTCTTGGCGACGGGTACGCCCGCCTCTTTCAGAATGTCTTTACTACGTAATTTGTCTGCAGCCAGATCGAGCAATTCTGTCGAGTTTAACTGGTTCACATAATTGCGGTTGCGCGAATTCATACCGAGCACAGGTCCGTTGCCGAGGATTGATCGGAAGCGGACATATTCCTGCAAGCGCATGCCTGACCATTGCCCAATAGACAACTGAACCGCGAGCACCAGAAGCAACAATTCAGGCATCAGTGCGAACAAGCCCTGTAGCATCACCGAAGAAAACACGATGTAGCAAGCAATGATCGTAACCACGGTCCCGATCCCGGTTGTTACCATGCCTTTCCAGTCACTATCATCGAGCATGTTGTGAATGCGCTCAGCCAGGAACGAAATGATCACCACTGGGAATAGGGCGAGGATGCCAAATTGCAGACTGGAACGCCCACCGAGCCACAGCAAGACACCGATGAACAAGACTGTGCAAATCGTAATGACCGCGGCTAATCGGGGTATTTTCAATATGTTGAACGAATTGAAATAAGCGAGCATCATCACTGCGAAAGCAACAATGCCAGAGAACGTTGCTAATCCGAGCCATAGTCCGGTACTCATGCAAGCCGCAGCAATCAACATTGGCATAAAGATACCGAATGTCTGGATGCCGACCACGCTGCGCAGGAAAATCGTCACGAGGGCTGCTAGCGGGAACATCAGGAAGACGCCGATCATTTCTTCTGGCAGACCCGTCAGTTGCATTAAGCGCGCGGCGTTGAAGCGATTGAGCACGGGTTCGCTGTCTTCAAACTCGAACAGGGCCGGCGATTGGCTGATCGGCGAAATTGTGAAGCGGTAGTCGAAATTGATATTCTTAGTATGGCGGAATAAGGCGTGATCGCCGGTATATAGCCGCAAATAGTTCTCAGGGAGGCGGGCAAAATAACCATTGGTTGGATCGAATGGTACCCACCGGCCTTCGATCAGGACTTCGATC
Organism: uncultured Hyphomonas sp.; assembly: GCA_964352865.1. Lineage (GTDB taxonomy): Bacteria > Pseudomonadota > Alphaproteobacteria > Caulobacterales > Hyphomonadaceae > Henriciella. The sequence goes on along the minus strand of CAYGUD010000134.1, from coordinate 4,078 downwards.
CATTGGTGTGAGGTTCGCTTAGAGCCTTCATTCATGATCACACCGCCGACCAGGCGCGCCGGAATGCCGTTTGAGCGCGCCAATGCGACGAACAGGCGGCCTTTACCATTACAACTGGCGCGGCCGAGGCGGAGGGCCGTGAGCGCATCAGTGAACCCTTTGAACGGGGCGCCTTCAATGTCTTGATAGGTGTAATTGTAAATCGCGTTGAGAACTGGCACCAATTCACGACTGTCATCAGGCTGAATAGATGACCAGAGATCGCGAATTTCTGGGTGATTGACCTGAATTCCGTCCTCCTCGATCAGGTATCGTGAATATTGTTCAGGTAGGAATTGCGGAACCTGCAGGGATTGATCGAGTTCATAAGTCAGCTCTTTAGACGTGATCAGCGCGTGATACCTGATTTCCCGGCCGCTATCGCCAGACCACATGCCGCGCCGGCCAGATCGGTCGGTTTGATCGTCAAACTGCAATTGCCCGGACAGAATATTCTCACGAACAATGTCCTGACGCTCGTCGCCTGCGGGCAAAAATGTCGTGACATCCACTTCCCGGTCATCGCCGACAAAGCTCATCGACAGGGAATAATCGTACATTGTGACAGCGCGCAACTGGTTCAAAAGCGTCGGTGCGCTGTTCAAATGCCAAATCGAAAGCGCGGCGCAAATAGCAATAAGCCATGCGCTCGGGTGTCGCACAAAAGCGACCAGACGTGATTGCCAATTCATGTCGAGTGTCTAACCCCACCTCGGATCGTTTAGACCGGCCGTCCTCTTTTGGGTGAGCTGCTAAACTTCTCTTTCAGCAACTAACGGTCCGATAAATCGATATTAACCATCAAGCCGCGCGCAATACTCCAATCACTCACGCTTGGCGACTCCTTTTTGTTTCGCCTTCAATGATGGAGAAAATACGACCAAAGGGGGGCGGGGTCACGGTTAACCCCCCTTAATTATTAGCAATATTCTTGCAATTTCCGTCTCAGAATCTTTCCGATCGGGTTTTTCGGCAACTCGTCGATGAAATGGACCCGGCGCGGAACCTTGTATCCCGTCAGATGATTCCGGCAATGCGCGAGCACGTCTTCGGCGGTCAATGTTTCGGTTTGAGCGACCACAAAAGCATGCAGCTCTTCGGTCGCGGAATCGACACGGATCCCAGCACTGGCCGCCTCACCGATGCCAGGGCAGGTGGCTAGAATTTCGTCAATTTCGTTCGGAAAGACGTTGAAACCGCCGACTAAAACCATGTCTTTGCAACGATCAACAATGTGCAATTCACCATTCGCGTCAAATCGGCCCATATCGCCGGTTTTGAACCATTCGCCATGATAAGCCGCTTCGGTTTCCTGCTTACGACCGAGATATCCGCGCATCACTTGCGGGCCCGAAATCAGGATTTCTCCGACAATATCCGGCGTGCTTGTGGCGACATCATTGTGCAAAATACGCACGTCTGTACCCGGCAATGGCCGTCCGGCAGATCCTGGCGAAGTGCTTTTGGAATGGTCGCGAACAGCAATTAGTGTTGTCGCTTCGGTCATACCGTAGCCTTCGACAATGTTAGAGCCGGTTGCCAGCATCCAGTTCTTTGCTGTGTGGTCATGCAAGGCTGCAGCGCCGGAAATCGTCGTTTTGATGCAACCACCATAGTCCCTGAACCAGTCTTCTTCGAGGAGCTTTTCGAACAAAGTGTTCACGCCTGGGAAGATGTCTGGTTGGAATTTCTTGAACGCCGTTTTCATGTTGGTCAGCGGGCGCGGATTTGGAATTAGCACCAGATGACCGCCATTGGTAATCGCGATCACTGAGGCCAACATCCCGAATACGTGATAGACAGGCAGGGCCAGCAACATGGATTGGTTGGGCGTGGTGAGAAGGCTCGGGCAAGCGCCTGCAAACTGCGCGATATTGCTCATCAAGCCGTTTTCAGTCAGTCGGACGCCTTTCGAGACACCCGTCGTGCCTCCCGAATACTGATAGATGCTGTCGCGGTTCGGATCCAAAGGTGCAACATAGTCAAAATTCGTGACATCGGGTTCTGGGGCTTTCGCGAGAATGTCATTCAGAGTCCGATGTGGTCCCTGGAAAGCCCGATCGAGCTTCTTAACCTTGCGCAGCAGGAAATTCAGCACGCCGCGCGTCATTGGACTGAAGAAGTCAGTGACCGAGACCGAAATCACGTGGTCAACATTCGTGCCGTCAATCGCCTCTTCCATCATTTCGGAAAAAATTGTCGATCCAATCAGGCAACGGGCCTGACTGTCCTTAAGCTGGCGCCGGGTTTCCGCTGCCGTGTAGAGCGGATTTACATTGGTTACTGTCAGGCCAGCGAGAAACACACCGAGCATGCTGACAATGTAGGAGGTGCAGTTCGGTGATTGAATGGCAACAACATCACCCTGCTCATAACCGAGATCCTGGCGCAGATAGTTTGCCAGAGCTTGCGCCGATTTGATCGCCGTCTTGAAGTCCGTCGTCTCAGTATGTCCGGTTGGCAGAGCCGTCGTCAGAAAAGGATAATCGGCGTATTTTTCCTGAGCGACGATGATTTTCTCATGAAGTCGGCCCGGATTCAGGTCGACATGCGCGCGGGAAGATGGAGCGGTATTCGAGTGATGTGGAACAGCCATTACATGCCTCTATTAGGAGCATATAATCTGTAGCGGATTGAGCTTTGAATCCCGTTACGGTTGTTCGGTGAATTTTACCGAATAGGCCTAATCTTTAGCAGCTTTTCGGGCTTTTTGATTGGCTTCTCGCGTTGTCAGGTAATCGTCCAGTTGTCTTGCGGCCATGGGCGATAGCGGTCGATCAACAATCTCTTCGTTCAAAGCGCGAAGCATGTCTTCACCCGTCACTTTCTTGCGGCCCTTCTGAGTTACGCGGGTGACATAGATAGAGCGCATGATTTCGGCCCCGGATTCGTCTGACCACGTGTGCCACATCTCGACATAATGGTCGCGCCATCCAACGACACGCGTATGAATTTGAAGTTTCCCTTTCGGGACACGCGGTTGCTTGCGCGTCTGAATCGAGCTCAGCACCACAGGCACCCATCCCTGGCGTCGGACTATTTCGGACATTTTCGTCTGAATGAAGAACGTGACCAGAGAAATATCGATATAGGACGGCACCCGAGACGGCAGAAAATTGCCGTGCTTGTCGAAATCAGAACGGCGCGGTCGAAACGTGTAACGAGTGCCGTCCCAGACGTTCGCTTCGCGGGGGCCGCGAAAGGTTCGAAACACCGTCAACAAAAGTGTTAGGAAAAGATCCATAAGACTATACGTGCATCACTTAATCAGGTGCTTGAAAAAAGACAGACTAACGCGTTAACACACCGATCGTAAACGAATTAGTTGCAAGTCCAGAACTCAGAAAGAGTTTCATTCATATGCGTGCAGCATCGTATCTTATTTTGGGCGGCGGACCGGCCGGGCTGACAATGGCTCGAATGCTGAAAGACCGCGGCGTAAATGACGTCACAATCCTAGAGGCTTCTGGCAAAGTTGGCGGCAAGTGCTTATCGAGTGAAATTGGCGATCATGTCGTCGAATTCGGGACATGTTATGCGATCTGGTCGCACCGCTATGTGCTCAAGCAAATGAAGAAACTTGGTATCCGCCGCAATTATCTGAAGGCGCAACGCATCGATGACCAGGAGTTGCTCGATTATATCAAATCGGGCACCGGGCCGGCTTTTCCGGTGCAAGTGCTCAAATATGCTTGGCTTCGATGGCGCCTGATTGCCCGCGCCAATAAAGGTGATCCTGGTGTCAACGACGTCCTGTCGATGCCGACCAGAGAATGGCTGCAATCGCACAAACTCGGCAAAATCGAAAACATGATGCACCGTGTGGTGACATCGATTGGCTACGGATACCTTGATCGTGTGCCACTGGTGCATGCTATGCGCTGGGTCGATATCGATATGCTGATCACAGGCCTGATCAAGTTTACGGTGATGCCGGAAGGTGGATGGCAGCATTTCTGGAACCGGTTTGCGGAATCGCTCGATGTGCGTTTGAATCAGAGAGCTGTTCGGGTTAGGCGGCTTGAAGACGGTGTTGAAA
>CAYGUD010000133.1:0-6318 GCA_964352865.1 uncultured Hyphomonas sp. | reverse complement strand
CGCTGATCGCGCTGCCGACAATGCTTCTCCAGGGTTATGACCCTAAACTTGCGACTGGGACGATCGCAGCCAGCGGCACGCTAGGGCAGATCATTCCCCCGAGCATTGTTCTGATCTTGTTGGCTGACGCGGTATCCAACGCCAATCAAGCAGCTGCCATGCGCTCTGGCGGCGGGGCCGGCGTGGTCTCGGTTGGCGACTTGTTTGCGGGTGCGCTGATCCCGGGCCTGCTCCTGGTTGGGTTATACCTCCTATATCTTGTACTGACGGCCGTTTTCCGCCCGGACGCCAGTCCTGCTGTGACTCTGGAAGAAGATGCAGAACCGCTCGGTGTTGCAGAAATCATGCGCAGTTTGGGCGCGCCTTTGCTGCTGATCATTGCGGTTCTGGGGTCAATTCTTGGCGGCCTGGCCTCGCCCACCGAAGCCTCAGCGATTGGCGCCGGTGGGGCGCTTCTACTTGCGGGTCTGCGACTCGCGCCAGAACATGGCAAAGCAGGAGATCTTGGCAGCATCTGGGGCGCATTCTTCAGCCTGTTGCTGCTCGGACTGTTGAGCAACATGCTCGACCTCACCGTCAATCGCGAAGCGGTGTCCACTGTCGAATATATTGGCATCGGCATCGCCGCGCTCGCGAGCCTGACCTTCCTGGGCGGATTGCTTTCAGCTGCGCGTGTGCTCATGCGGGCCAATCAGTTCACCAGCGCCCTCAATTCCGGCGCGCAGATCACCAGCATGGTGTTTCTCATTCTGATCGGTGCCAGCCTGTTTGCGCTGGTGTTCCGCGCCTATGGCGGCGAGCATTATGTCGAAAGTCTGCTGACCAGTATTCCGGGCGGCCTGTGGGGCGCGCTGGCGATTACCATGCTGGTCATGTTCATTCTCGGCTTCTTTCTCGACTTTATCGAGATCGTATTTGTGGTCGTGCCCATCGTTGCCCCGCCTTTGATCATTCTCGGCGCGGATCCGATCTGGTTGGCCATTCTTATGGCGCTCAACCTCCAAACCAGCTTCCTGACCCCGCCCTTTGGCTTTGCGCTTTTCTATTTGCGCGGTGCAGCTCCAGAAGGAGTTGAGACGCTGGACATCTGGCGCGGCGCGATTCCCTTCATTGGTTTGCAATTGATCATGATTGCTTTGGTTGCCGCCGTACCAGCGCTGGCTACCTGGCTCCCAACCATTGCAGGTTAGAGTTTGAATTTGGGGACAGACCCGATTTTCGGCGACCCAAAAAAAAGGGCGCCGAAGCGCCCTCTTCTGTTTCTGATCTCGTGTCCGACTAGAACTTTACTTCGGGCGGCGTGCTCATGGTCACGCGATCTTCGCCAAGGTCGAAGAAATCACGCGGCTCAAAATTGAAGCTGCCAGCGACCAGCGATCCGGGGAATTGCTCCCGTGCGGTATTATAGTCCTGTACCGCGGAATTGTAGAAGCGGCGCGCCGCAGCGATCTTGTCTTCGATCACAGACAATTCGTCTTGCAGATCGAGGAAGTTCTGATTGGCTTTCAAGTCTGGATACGCTTCTGCAAGCGCAAACAATCGCCCAAGCGCCTGACCCAGCACGCCTTCGGCGGCACCCATCTCACCTGGCGTATTCGCGCTAACAGCGCCCTGGCGCGCCTGAATGACCGCGTCGAGTGTTTCTTTCTCGTGCGCGGCATAGCCTTTGACGGTCTCAACCAGGTTTGGAATGAGGTTCTGTCTTTGCTTGAGCTGGACATCAATGTCCGCGAAAGCCTGATTGCAGCGCTGACGCTTAGCGACCAGCCCATTATATATGCCAATGACAAACACGGCGAGCAGGACAACCAGTCCCAAGACGACGTAAAGTGGCGTCATTCAGAATACTCCCTTTGATTACGATCCCAATCAATTAGCTAATGGGGCTGATGCCCCTAGGCAAGGCTCAGGCATCTATTAGCGCTTTGGCGCGGGCGAAAACCTGTTCGAACATCTCTTCGGTCAACCGCTTGGTATTCGTGTTGTAGCGAGAGCAATGATAGCTGGACAGCAGCGTGAGATTGCCGATCTGATACTCCGTCGCGTGCCCGAAGGGATAGTCCTTCAACCGCGCGCCAAGGGTCCTGACCGTCGAGTCATGGCTTATTTTTCCCAGGCAAAGCAGAACTTTAACCTTGGGCAGTGCGGCAATTCGGGAGGCCAGAAACGGACGGCATTGATTGATTTCAGCGCCAATTGGTTTGTTTTGCGGCGGCACACAGCGCACCGCGTTGGTGATCATCGTACGGTGCAGTTCGAGGCCATCATCCGGCCTCATATCATAGTTCCCACGCGATAGTCCGAACTTGCCAAGCGTTGCGTATAGCAAATCACCTGCCCAATCGCCCGTGAACGGACGGCCGGTGCGATTAGCGCCGGTGAGACCGGGCGCCAAGCCGATGACCAGCAATTCTGCGTCATCGACCCCGAAACTCGGGACGGCGCCATTGAACCAGTCAGGTTCTTTTTCGCGTTGATCGAGTATGAACTGCCTGAGGCGCGGACAAAGATCGCACTCCTTTGGAGCTTCCGCCGGAACCTCAGTCGTCATTATCGTCATCTCCAGTGCGCGGCCGAGCGATCAATTCGGCCATTTCATCGAGATCAATGAACGCATCCGCCTCCCGCCGCAATTCGTCTGCTATGACTTGCGGTTGAGATTTGACGGATGAAATGACTGTCACGCGCACCCCTTTCGCCTTTAGCGCTTCGACAGCGCGCCTGAAGTCACCATTGCCGGCGAAGAGCACGATATGATCCAGAGCTGTCGCAAGCTCGAGCATATCGGTCGCAATTTCTACATCCATGCTGCCGCGCACGCGCCGACGACCATCGCGGTCGGTGTATTCTCGCGCCGCTTTTGTGATCGTATTGAAACCATTATAGGCGAGCCAATCGACCAGAGGACGAACAGGGTTATGCTCATCGGTCTCCAGGATTGTGGTGTAATAATTGGCTCGAAGCAGCCGTCCTCGCTTACGAAATTCCTGAATCAGCTTGCGGAAATCGATTTCCAGATCGAGCCCCCGCGCGGCAGAATAAAGGTTCGTTCCATCGATAAACAGCGCGAGTTTTTCGTCCTTGTAAAAGGCCATAATTTTTATCCGGTCTTAAATCGTCATTTTCGCAATGCTCCGTTGAGTAGATGAGCCCATAATTCGATGCAAGTCCGGGTTGCGCTCGTGTGCTGCGCTGCATATAAGGGCGGGCTACAGGAGAATTGCATGGCACGTGTAACTGTTGAGGACTGCGTTGACAAAGTCCCAAACCGTTTTGATCTGATCCTTTTGGCCGCTCAGCGCGCCCGGATGATCCGTGAGGGTTCGCCGATCACTGTTGATCGCGACAATGACAAAGATCCTGTCGTTTCTCTACGTGAGATTGCAGATGAGACGATTGATCTGAAAGTGGTCAAAGAATCGCTTATCGCTGAACTTCAAGAAGTTCGCCCAGGCGAAGAAGAAGAGCGCGAAGCCGATATGTTGGCTCTGCAATCTGCTCCAGCTGCGACCGAAGATGACGTCATGCGCGCCTATCAGGCTGAGCTTGAGTCCGGCCGCGACGACCGAATGTAGGTGTAAATGGCGACAGCGACCGTCAAATCAGAAGACCGGTCGCGCGCTTTAAGGCCGCCGCGCGGAATACGTGATGACGAGCCTTTTCTGACAAAAGAAGAATTGGCGGGCACTGTGCTCGCCTATCAGCCAGATGCTGATCGGGCCCTGTTGCATCATGCTTACGACTTTGCACGTGAGAAGCATGGTGACCAGTTGCGCCAGTCGGGTGATCCTTATTACTCCCACCCCGTTCGTGTTGCGACGCTGCTCGCCTCTATCCGTCTCGACCAGGCGACGATTCTGGCGGGTCTTTTACACGACACAGTTGAAGATTGCGATGATGTTGATCTGGAGATGATCGAGAGCCAGTTCGGCGCCGACGTGGCTGAGCTTGTCGACGGTGTAACCAAACTGGGCCAGCTGGAATATCAAAGCGAGGCCAGCAAACAGGCAGAGAATTTTCAGAAATTCATTCTGGCGACGGTCAATGATGTCAGAGTGTTGCTGGTTAAACTCGCCGATCGGCTGCACAATATGCGCACGCTGCATTACAAAAAGACAGAAGAGTCCCGCCGCCGCGTCGCCCGCGAAACAATGGACCTTTACGCCCCCCTCGCCCGGCGTATTGGCCTTCACTATGTCGCATCCGAAATGGAAGATCTTGCCTTCCAGCACCTGAACCCCGAAGCGCGAGCTCAGATTCTGACACAGCTTGAAGCGCTGGAATCCCGGAACAAGGATGATCTTGAGCGGATCCGCCTGGCCATTCGTCAAGTTATGGAACGCGAAGGCATCGAATGCAGAGTCAAAGGGCGCCGGAAAGAACCGTATTCGATTTGGCGCAAACTGGAGAAAAAATCCATTTCGTTTGAAGATGTTGCGGACATTTTTGGATTCCGAGTGATCGTCAGCGAAGTGGCTGAATGCTACAAAGCGCTCGGCGCGTTCCACACCGAATGGGCGTGTCTGCCAGATCGGTTTCGTGATTTTATCTCCGTGCCAAAGCCGAATGGCTACGCGTCTTTGCATACGACTGTTCGGGCTAGCGGAAACCGATTGGGCGAGCTGCAAATACGCACAGAAGAAATGGACGACACGGCCGAACGCGGTGTGGCGGCTCACTGGACCTATAAAGACAGCGCCTATGGGTTCGATCTCGACAGCTCGATTGCAGCCGGGCTCGACCCATCTGCCAACTTGCAGGCTTTCGGCGAGTTGCTCTCACATGGCGGTGATGCGGACGATTTTCTCGAGCACGCCAAGATGGAGATGTACCGTACGCATGTCTTCGCGTTTACGCCAAATGGCCGCCTCGTTCTGCTCCCGGCAGGTTCCATGCCCCTGGACTTCGCCTATGCCGTACATACCGCGATTGGCGACACATGTGATGGCGCGAAACTGAACGGCGTGCCGCGAACTTTGAGAACACCTCTGCAGAACGGCGACGTGGTCGAGATTGTTCGACGCGAAACACCAAGGCCACTGCCGGGCTACGAAGCACTGTGTGTCACAGGACGTGCCCGGGCGGCTCAGAGACGACTTCGCCGTGAACTGGAAGCGCAGCAATTTGCCAATCTCGGCCGGAACTTGCTGGAGCGCGCCTTACGCCAGCATGAAATTGACCCGGTGAGCGTCGACATGCGCAAGATCAGCGAACGCACCGGGTTTGATGGCGTTCAGACGATGTTTGAAGCCGTTGGTCGCAACCAGGACGAGGTTGGACGAATCCTGATCGCCGCCTTCCCCGGCCTGGAACTTGATTCCAGCCAAACCGAGCCAAAAGTCATGCTCGATGATGAGCATGCGGCGAGCATGATTGCTGGCGAAAATCTAACGCCGGGCGTGACGCTTCACCTTGGCGAATGCTGCCACCCGATCCCGGGCGATCGCATTGTCGGTCTGCGTCAGCCTGATAAGGGAATAGTTGTCCATACGATCTATTGTGGCCAGGTCGCTGAATATGATGACCGGCCTGATCTCTGGGTCGACTTGCAATGGACTGAACTTGCCAAGTCAGGTGTGAGGGCCGTCGGTCGCATCACTGTGAATGCAGCTGATACAAGGGGTGTGATGGCGCAGCAATGCAGCGTCGTGGCCCAGGCGGGGGGTAATATCACCAGTGTCTCCACACGCAGCCGCGGCCCAGGCTTCCAGGAACTGACATTCGACATTGAAGTCGACGATTTACGGCATCTGGAACAAATCAAAGCGGCGCTCCGCGCGCTCGCAGTCGTCGAACGCGTAGAACGTATCGAGGAGAGCGAATTTGAATAATGAACAAGTCCTGCAGGTGTTTCGCGATGCCGGAGCTCTGCTGGAGGGACATTTCATTTTGTCTTCCGGACGCCGCAGCCCTGTCTTCCTGCAAAAGGCGCTGGTCTTCTCACAGCCTGACCTGTCGGCGAAACTCTGCAGCGCCCTCGCCGATAAAGTCAAAGCCCAGCTCGGCGACATTGATGTCGTCGTCGGGCCGGCTATGGGCGGCGTCATCCCAAGTTATGAACTGGCGCGCCACCTTGGCTGCCGCGCTGTTTTCGTTGAACGTGTAGACGGCGCGTTTGAGTTGCGTCGAAGCTTCGAAATTGGCGAGACCGACCGCGTGCTGATCGCCGAAGATATCGTCACAACCGGTCTGTCGTTTCGAGAGACTGTTGAATCCTTGGACAAACTCCCAGGCACGGTCGTTGGCGGTTCCTGCATTATCGACCGTAGCGGCGGCGAAGCCGATGTTGGATGTGAGCTGGTATCACTGTCGTCAATC
>CAYGUD010000132.1:0-6320 GCA_964352865.1 uncultured Hyphomonas sp. | reverse complement strand
GAAGGCGCAACGCTCGCCATCGACTTGTTAAACATCACGTTGCTGACGATCTTGTTTGTCGTTGCAATAGCGATTGCGCGTTTGCGGAGCCTCTTCGCGATTGTGATGTTGTCTGGCATCTACTCGCTCGTTTCTGCGACCTGGTTCGTCGCGCTTGATGCAGTCGACGTTGCGTTTACCGAAGCTGCAGTGGGTGCCGGGATCTCAACGGCTTTGTTTCTCGGAGCGATGGTGTTGACCTCGCGGACGGCAAAGGCGGAAAAGGGCGCAACTCGGATCATCCCATTGCTTGTGGTGATCGCGACGGGCGCTGTCCTGATTTACGCGACCATCGACCTGCCAGGCTTTGGCGATGCGACTTCACCCGCAAACACGGGCGTCGGCGTCGAATTTCTGCAGCGAACTTACCCTGAAATCGCCATCCCAAACGTCGTGACCGCGGTGCTGGCAAGCTATCGTGGTTTCGATACGCTGGGCGAAGTGGGTGTGGTCTTTGCGGCGGGTTTGGCGGTGACATTGTTGCTCGGCTTTGGTGAACGATCCCTGGGCGCAACAGTGCGCCAGGAAGATCGCATGAATGGCCCGAATAATGGCAAGCAAGACGAGGAGGAGTCATGAAGGGCGATCATCACATCATCCTCCGCGTCGTCGCAAAAGTACTGATTCCGATCATCGCTTTATACGGTTTCTATGTGCAGTTTCACGGCGAATACAGTCCAGGCGGCGGGTTCCAGGCCGGCGTTATCCTGGCGGTCAGTGTGATTCTCTACTCGCTCATTTTCGGGATTGCTCCTGCCATGCGTGCGATCACGCCTGGCTTTGCGCGCTTCATCGCAGCCCTCGGCTTTCTGTTATATCTAGGGGTTGGCATTTGGGCGTTAGCCATGGGCGGAAATTTCCTGGATTATGACGCCTTGTTCCGTGAAGAACCAGGCGGACACCTTGGTCAGCATGTTGGCATTATCGTGATTGAGCTTGGTGTTCTGTTCGCGGTCGCCGGATCGATGGTGACGATATTCTATGCTTTCGCTGGCCGAGTCAGCGAAATTCGCGACGAGGACTGGTAACGATGCTGGAATTTGTCCTTGAGCGCGGCAACTATTGGGCGATCATCGGGTTGATGATGATTGGCCTGTATATTTCGTTTGCAGCCACCAATTTGATCAAACGCCTGGTCGGCCTCGGCCTGTTTCAGACATCAATCATCCTGTTCTATATCTCTTTATCGCGGATTGATGGCGGTACGGCGCCGATCCTGTTCGGTGACGACTATGGCAAGAATAAAGGCCATGGCGCCGATCACGGTGCAGCCGCGGATCATGGGGGTGAAGTTAGTGATTACGCTGCAGGCAGCTATGATGCTGTCACCAATTATGCCAGCGATGGCATGGCAAACGTCTATTCCAATCCTCTGCCGCACGTCTTGATGCTAACCGCAATTGTGGTCGGCGTGGCGACGCTGGCAGTTGGTCTGGCGATAATTGTGCGTATTCGAGAAGCTTATGGCACCGTCGAAGCGGATGAGAGTCGGGCGATGGATCTCGAGATTGCGATTTCCGAGGCCGCGAGTGAAGCCGAAGAAAGCAAGGCGGGCGCGGTATGATCGAGTTCATTTCATCGCTGGTGCCGGACAGCATCGCGGCGCATGCGCCTGCGCTTCTGGTTGTCCTGCCAATGTTGTTTGCCCCATTCGCGGCCTTGTTGCCAAACGGGCGTTTGGCCTGGCTTTTGAGCATTGTCGCCACGGCCGGATCCTTGCTCATGGCGATGGTTTTGCTGGATCAGGTCCAGTCCGTCGAAGGCGGGGGCGTTATATCCTATGCCATGGGAGGCTGGGCCCCAGATGCGGGCATTGAATTACGCATCGATGCGCTTAATGCCATGGTGCTTCTCCTCGTTTCGACGATCGGGTTCCTCGCTGCGATTTTCAGTTGGCCATCGGTTAAAGCTGAGATCCGAGAGGCCAAGCGAGCCATGTTCTATGCCGCTTATCTGGTCTGCTTCACGGGCCTGACCGGCGTCGCGTCGACAGGCGATGCTTTCAACTTGTTTGTCTTTCTCGAGATTAGCTCTATCGCGACTTATGTTCTGGTCGCGCTCGGGGCGACACGCGACCGACGGGCACTGCCTGCAGCAGGTAATTACTTGCTGATGGGGACAATCGGCGCGTCTTTCTTCGTTGTGGGTGTTGGCTTCCTGTACGCTGCAACGGGTACGCTCAACATGGCTGAGCTGGCGGTGCGTCTCCAGGACGTTCAGGACAATAAAGCCGTGCTTGCGGGATATGCCTTTATCGTTGTTGGTCTTGGCATAAAGGCGGCGATGTTCCCGCTGCACCAGTGGCTGCCAAACGCTTATGCCTACAGTCCGAGCTTTGTGACCATGTTCCTGGCTGCGACGGCGACCAAAGTCGCGATCTACGCGCTTGTACGGTTCCTGTTTACGGTCTTTGGACTTGAGTTTGCGTTCGAAGGATCAACGCTGATCTGGATTCTGATGCCAATGGGCATTGCGGCGATGGTCGCGTGCTCGTTCCAGGCTGTGTTCCAGACAGATGTTCGCCGAACGCTGGCCTATTCATCAGTCGCGCAAGTTGGATACATGTTGCTGGGCGTGTCGATCGGCACGGCCGCTGGTGTCTCAGCAGGCATGTTCCACTTGGTCAATCACGCGCTTATCAAAGGATCGCTCTTCATGGCTTTGGCCGGAGTCGTTCTGACGTATCAAGGCACCACTCTGAACGATTTCAAAGGTCTTGGTCGCAGCGCACCATGGACGATGACGGCGTTCGCGATTGGCGCTGTTTCATTGATCGGTGTGCCGCTCACGGCCGGGTTCCAATCGAAATATGTACTGGTTACGGCTCTGTTCGAGCATGGTTGGTGGTGGGCCGTGGCTGTGGTGATGTTCTCCAGCTTGCTGGCCGTGGTCTATATGGGACGTATACTTGAAGCCGTATTCTTCCGCGCGCCAAGCAATCCGAACAAACGACGCCAGGAATCGCCCATGCTCATTCTTGTTCCACTCTGGATCCTGGCCCTGGCGAATATCTGGGTCGGTGTACAAGGCGGTTTTGTCGCTGGATTGGCTGATGATGCGGCGGCTGCGTTGTTTATCGGGGGTGCGCCATGAGCGGCGAATTGGCAATCATCGCAGCTTTAGTGCTGCCTATCCTGATCTGTGCCGGTATCTGGCTCGCAGGCCGGGTTCCAGATTTACGCGAAGGCGTTACGCTGGTCGGCGCCGGGGCTTTGTTCGTCGTGGCGATCATTATCGCGGTTAAAGTTTCGAATGGTGAAGCCGTAGAGCTAAGCCTCGGTGAGGCGGTGCCAGGGCTGGAATTCGCGTTCAAGGCTGAACCGCTCGGGGCGTTATTCGCGCTGGTGGCAAGCGGCCTGTGGATCGTCAACAGCTTCTACTCGATTGGCTATATGCGCGGCAATCGCGAGCGTAATCAGACCCGTTTCTATATGTGTTTTGCGATCGCGCTGCTCGGCGCGATGGGCGTGGCACTGTCGGCCAACCTGTTCACGCTGTTTGTGTTCTATGAAATCCTGACATTGTCGACATACCCATTGGTGGCGCATAAAGGCGATGCCAATGCCCAACGCGGTGCGCGGATCTATTTGTTGACCTTGCTCGGAACTTCCATCGGGTTTCTGCTCGTCGCGATCATCTGGACGGGCGCCCTTGCTGGCAGTCTCGACTTTGTCCCAGGCGGTCTGCTGCAACAGGCCGAAGGTCTGACCCCAATTGTTGCGAGTACATTGCTGATCCTGTTTGCCTTCGGGGTCGGGAAGGCAGCTCTGATGCCGTTCCACTTCTGGCTGCCCAATGCAATGGTCGCCCCGACGCCAGTATCCGCTTTGCTTCACGCCGTGGCGGTTGTGAAAGCCGGTGTGTTCACGATCCTGAAAGTCGCGATTTACATTTTTGGCGAAGAGATACTGAACGCCACGGCGTCGCGAGAATTCATCCTTGGTGTCGCCTGTTTTACAATTATTGTCGCGTCATTGGTGGCAATGACCAAAGACAATTTGAAGGCACGATTAGCCTATTCAACTGTCGCTCAGCTGGCTTATGTCACATGCGGTGCCATGCTCGCCGACCCAGCAGGATTTATGGGCGGATCGCTGCAGATTGCAGCGCACGCAGTTGGCAAGATCACACTGTTCATGTGCGCAGGGGCGATCTATGTCGCGACCGGCATGCAGAATATTTCGGATATGCGCGGGCTCGGCAAACGAATGCCGCTCGTCTTTATCGCGTTTTTCGTGGCGTCTCTCTCGATCATTGGCATACCTCCGCTCGCGGGCGACTGGCCGAAATATGAATTGATGCAAGGTGCAGCAGACGGCGGCATGGATTATGTGCCTTACGTTCTGATAGTCTCGTCCTTGTTGAACATTGCCTATTTGCTGCCAATCCCAATTCTCGCACTAATGCCACCGCCAGGGAGCGGTGAACCCGCGGCTTATAAGCGGCCTGGTGGAGCGCCAATGCTCACCGTCGCTGCGCCTTGTTTTACGGCGCTATTATGCTTCCTGATGTTCTTTACAATTGGACCGATGTCGAAATTCCTTGAACCAGCTACCGGCGAACGGATCCCAGCCGTCTATATGACAGGAGGCGAGCCATGACCCTTCCTCCAGAACGCGATTCCAGCGGGCGGTTTCTCAAGCCCGAACGCGACGAGCCAACGCCCAATGATGATGACATGCACCCATTGTCCAAGCTTTTGTTCGGGTGGGTTGGGTCTCCGCGGACACCGCTGATTGTATTGTTGGCTGTGCTCCTGATTTGCGCCGGGCTGGTCGTGTTCGATCTCAGCGTCAATCGGCACGAATATGTCGAAATGGCCAATGCCAATGGTTTCTACGCCATCTGGGGCTTTGCGGCTTTTGGGCTTGCTGTGTTGTCTGGCTGGCCGCTTGGCAAGCTTCTGCGCCGTGATGAAGACTATTATGGCGAAGCCGACACGACGCCTCAAGATGTGGAGCAGGATCAATGAGCGGCTTGCTTGGGCACATAAACCCGGGACTGTTGCTGGTTCTGGTGGGATTCGCAGGATGCTTTATTCCTGTGCAACGCGTGCGGCAGGCTCTGATGGTGGCAACGCCCGTTGTCGCCATGCTGCTGCTGACTCTGGCGGAGCGCGGTACGGATTTGTCGACTGTGTCAGTGCTCGATATGCAGCTCATCCTCTATAGGGTTGATAGTCTTTCCTTTATTTTCGGTTTGGCATTCTTGATCGCGTCTTTGTTGAACGCGATTTATGCGCTGCATACCGATGACCGGCTCCAGGACGGTATGGCGCTGGCATATGCGGGGGCCGCTGTATCGGCAACCTTTGCAGGCGACTTGATGACCCTTTTTGTGTTTTGGGAAATCACCGCAGTCAGTTCTGTCTTCCTGATCCTGCGCGCGGGCACCAAGGCGGCGTATCAAGCGGCGATGCGTTATCTCGGCGTTCAGATTTTCTCCGGCGTGTTGCTGCTTGATGGTCTGGCTTATGTTTACAAGTCGACTGGCAGCCTGTCGCTCGATGCGTTTACTTCGTTTGACCAACCCGGCGCGAAGTTCATTTTCGCAGCCTTTGCGATCAAAGCGGCGTTCCCATTCATGCACAATTGGCTTCAGGACGCGTATCCAAAAGCCACTATCGTTGGCGCTGTGGTTTTGTCGGCCTTCACCACAAAGCTCGCAGTATATGCGTTTGCACGTATGTTCCCAGGCTTTGAGATGCTGATCTGGATCGGCGCTGTGATGACGGTATTCCCTGTCTTCTTCGCTGTGATCGAGAATGATTTGCGCAAGGTCCTGTCTTACTCTCTGAACAATCAGCTCGGCTTCATGATCTGCGCCATCGGGATCGGGACACCGCTGGCCCTCAACGGCGCCGCGGCCCACGCTTTTGCTCACATTATCTATAAAGGTCTTCTCTTCATGAGCATGGGCGCTGTCCTCTATCGGGTTGGCACTTCAAAGGCGAGCGAGCTTGGCGGCCTTTACAAGTCGATGCCGTGGACGACGATATTCTGTATCATTGGCGCCGTCTCGATCTCGGCCTTCCCGCTCTTCTCCGGCTTTGTTGCCAAGGCGATGACGATGAGTGCGGTCGCCTCGGAGGGGTATGTGATCGTCTGGCTGATGCTGCTCTTTGCGTCTGCTGGTGTGCTCGAGCATTCTGGGATCAAAATTCCGTATTTCACATTCTTCGGTCACGATAGCGGCATCCGGGTCAAGGAAGCGCCGTTCAATATGCTGCTTGCTATGGGTATGGCAGCGTTCATCTGTATCGCGATTGGACTGCCGACGAT
>CAYGUD010000131.1:2630-6341 GCA_964352865.1 uncultured Hyphomonas sp. | reverse complement strand
CCATAAAAGTGCACAGGACCGGAAACGCCGTCTTGGTCTTGTATCCCGTCGACCTAGAGACTAGGTGGGCGCCAGTTAGTTAGGACCACGGTCCAGTCCAGAGCCAGCTCCCTGACGGAACTTAAGGTCGGCGGATAGCTGACCGTCCTCGAACGCTCCAGCCCTGTGCTCATCGCATATAGGCATGTTTAGGCGGCGGCGCCAGCTTCGCCGAGCGTTCTGAGATAGGCCCAGGTGAATAATCCGCTGGAATGCCCGTCACTAAAGTGGATGCGAACTGCATAGCGGCCAACCGGATCTGCCTTTTCAACGCCGAGATCGTCGCTGATCACGGGCGGCGGCGGTTTTGGACCATTGCCGTGCCCCTGAACCTCGGCAGACGGGCTTTCCAGGCGCAGCTTCTTGTACGGCAGCGTGACACTTGCCCCGTCATCAAACGTCACCGTCAAGGCGCGCTGGCTTTTGGAAAAGCGCAGCTCGGTTGGCCAGGCTCGCTGGCTCATGAGGCCGGGCCTTCCAGGTCGCGGGCTTCGCTTTCGAGCAGAATGGGGAGGCCGTCACGGATCGGGAATGCCAGTTTGGCTTTTGTCGAGATCAATTCACAAGCCGCGCGGTCAAACACGAGCGGGCCGCCTGTGACCGGGCAGATCAGGACTTCCAGAAGGCGCGGATTGACGCCGCACGGGCCGGGCGTGGTTTCAGTATTTGTGTCAGTCATTGTACCGTCGAGCTGTCATCGCCGGGCACGTCCATGTCAAGCAAAGTGATAAGGGTTTGCGCACGGTCGGCGACATTCTGGGCTTCCAGCAAGGCCTGCTTTTCCTGCGTCCCGAACGGGCAGCCGGCGCAGAGGGCGTTGATCAGAGTTTCCAACGGCGCGTGCTCAACCGCTTCCCAGTCAACTTCCATGGCATTGATCTGGGTATAGCGTTTCAGCGAGTTGACCAGCATCAGGCGCTCCGGCAGGCTGTTTTCTGACGGCGGTGCGAGATCACTTTCAAATTGCTGCCAGTCCGAGCGGACTTGCCGATAGGGCGTTGCGGCCTCCAGCTCAGTTTCAACGCCGAAGCGGCAGATCCCGGTCAAAGAAATCAGATAGCGGCCATCATCGGTTTCGGAATAGGAGGTTATCCGCCCAGCACAGCCCGTGGCGGCGAGGCTAGGATGCACCCGGTCATCGCCTTGCGACTGAATCATGCCGATGATCCGGTGGCCTGACATGGCATCGTCAATCATGTTGAGATAGCGCGGTTCAAATATATTCAGCGGCAGTGACCAGCGCGGAAATAGCAACACACCCGCCAATGGAAATACCGGTATTATATCCGGCAAATCCGTGAGTTTGCGGTACATTTCCTGTGGCACGTTGGCTCCTATTTTTCCCAGCTTATAGCATGAAATAGGGCGGTTCGGGACTCAGCCAAGCCGAACCGATGCGGCTTATGCAAATAGCAGCGATCCCAGGCGGCGACGTCCGTCAATTGTGATCGGATCTTTCGGCCCGGCAGCCTCGAATATTTCCAGCAATTTGGTTTTCGCCTTGCCGTCTTCCCAGTCGAGATTGTCGGACAGGATTTCGAGCAAATGATCTGAGGCGTCTTTAATCTTGCCCTGGCCAATCAGTTTCTCGGCCAGTTCAAACCGTGCCTGATGGTTTTGTGGGTTCGCCGCGACAGTTTCTTTTGCCGAAGCGAGATCCTCGTCCAGTGGGGCTTCTGCCATCAGGTCCAATGCTGTGCGAACAGATTTGATGGCAGAGTCAGAGGCTTTTGATTCAGGTGCGGTATCGAGGATCTGTCGCGCCCGATCATGATCGCCATTGGCGAGATAACAGCGCGCCAGGCCGGCAATCGCAGCCGCGTTTTCCGGGTCGGCTTCCATGACCGCGCCATAAAGCTGAGCTGCGGCAGCAATGTCGCCGGCTTGTGCTGCGGCTTCGGCTTGCGCCAGCGCGTCCTGGAGCTGTTTGGCGCCATCTGTGCCGCCAAGAATCGATTCAATGAATTGCCGGACCTGGCTCTCGGGCAGGGCACCCTGGAAACCATTGACCGGACGGCCTTTGTCGAAGGCAAACACTGACGGGATCGAGCGCACGCCCATCTGTCCAGCGACACCCGGGTGCTCTTCGGTATTGATCTTGACCAGTTTCACTTTGCCATTCTGCTCACCGATGACTTTTTCAAGAGTCGGGGTCAGCGTCCGGCACGGGCCACACCAGGGGGCCCAGAAATCCACCAGAACAGGTTGATCATTTGACGCTTCGATAACGTCAGTCATGAACGCGTCATCGGAGGAATCTTTAATGTTGGGAGAAGTGGCGGCTTCGCTCATGGTCGTGCATTCCCTTTTGCGGTTTGCGTCTATTTGGGCGTTGCACGCCTGATCTGCAAGCGCAGACCTCATCCGCACTATTGGGCAACACTGTGTTTCAGTTTGAAAGAAGCGGTCTAGCTCTCGCCTTTACCGGACCAGACCTTGGCAACGCGCTTGTCGCGGCCACAGCCAACCCGGTACAGATTATAGCGCGCCGGATTCTTTTCATAATAGTTCTGATGATAGGCTTCGGCTTCATAAAAAGTCGCTTCATCGAGGACGCGGGTGACGACCGGGCCGGGCAGAATGCCAGCTTGCTCAATTGCTTGGACCTGCGTTTCGACTTCGCTGCGCTCTTCTGCGCCATCGACGAAGACGGCAGATCGGTAAGAGTCGCCGCGATCACAGAATTGGCCGCCATCATCTGTCGGATCTATGTGACGGAAGAAATAGTCGACCAGCTCACCATATTCGACTTTCGATGAATCATAGACCACGCGAACCGCTTCGAGGTGGCCCTGTTTTGTATGGGTCTTGTAAGTCGGGTTTGTGGTCGTTCCGCCCGTATAGCCGGACACGGTCTCAATCACGCCTTCCAGTTTGTCGAAATCGCTTTCGACGCACCAGAAACACCCGCCGGCAAAAATAGCCGTTTCGACATTTGCACTCTTCACCGACACGTTCGGCGAGTTTTCCGCGCCTGCATTCATGACGAAAGTTGCGATGGTTGCGAGGCCGCCAGCAATAAGTGCGATCGAAAGGGGATGCGTGAATTTCATTCGTGTCTGTCCAAATGGGTGTCTTGGGGAGATACGGATATGACCTCGCGCACGCGAAAATGCGAGCGCAGATATCAGTTCTCACGCGGATTTGTTCCGCTGTGAACTGAAAGCGTCAGCTAGCTAGCGAGACGCGCCATTTCTTCGGCTGAAAGTTCCGAATTGTCATAGACATTGGCAACATCGTCGAGATCGTCGAGGACATCCAGCAAGCGCATCAGCGTGTCAGCATCGTCGCCAGCAATTGGAACTGTGTTTTGAGGCTTCCAGATCAATTTGGTGGATTTCGCTTCGACGTCGCCAAATTTGCCTTCCAGCGCAGTTGCGACTTCAGACAAGTCTTCGCGCTCGGTATAGATGAAGTGGCCGTCTTCGTCGCTTTCGACATCACTGGCGCCAGCATCAAGCGCGGCTTCCATAATCGCGTCTTCGTCTCCGGCTTCGAGCGAGAACTGGATTTCGCCAACATTCTCAAAGCCAAACGAGACCGCGCCGGTTTCGCCAAGATTGCCGCCATTTTTTGAAAAGGCGGTCCGGATTTCGCTTGCTGCGCGGTTCTTATTATCGGTTGAGGCTTCAACAATAATGCCGACGCCGCCCGGGCCAAAGCCTTCATAGC
>CAYGUD010000131.1:0-2620 GCA_964352865.1 uncultured Hyphomonas sp. | reverse complement strand
CCATCAGGGTCCGGTCCGCCCATTTTGGAGGCAATCGTGATCTCTTTCGAAAGGCGCGAAAACAACGCTGCGCGCTTCTTATCCTGCGCGCCTTTGCGGTGCTGGATGTTTGCCCATTTACTGTGGCCGGCCATGCGGGCTCCTGCTGTCTGAATTCAGTTCCGGTGGCTTAGCCCAGCTCGCCGCAGAATTCAAAGGGTTGGCAACAATTCAGATAATTGTCCGCCAACTCTGATCGGCTCGCAGCGTGTGGCGAGGCCGCTCGCATCATCGGTTTCAACGAACAGGCCGCAGAGTGTGCCTTCGCCCAGCGCCGGCTCATATCGCTGACCTGGCAGCTGCGTTGCGAACCGGCGCAGCGAATTTTCCTTTTTCATGCCGATGACACTGTCATAGTCGCCGCACATGCCAGCATCGCTCTGATAAGCCGTGCCGCCGGAGAGCACCATATGATCTGCGGTTGGGACATGGGTATGGCTGCCAACGACCAGGCTGGCGCGGCCATCGCAATGATGCCCCATGGCCATTTTCTCGGACGTGGCTTCACAATGCATGTCGACAATCACAGCGTCTGCAACCACGCCGAGCGGCATCTCGTCGAGGGCGATATCGACGGCGCCAAATGGATTTTCCAGCAGCTGTTTCATGAACACGATGCCTTGCGCCTGAATGACGCCAACGCGGCGTCCATCCGGCAACACGAAGAGATGCGCGCCTTTGCCCGGCGCATTCGCTGCTTCGGGATAGTTTATCGGACGCAGCAAGCGGGTTTCGCGCTCTATATAAGTCAGCGCCTCGCGCTGGTCCCAGGCGTGATCGCCGAGGGTCAGGCAGTCGGCGCCGGCGTCAAAAAACTCATTCGCGATACTCTCCGTGAGGCCAAATCCACCGGCCGCGTTCTCAGCATTGACCACAGCGAAGTCGAGATTGAGCGATCGCCGCACGCCCGGAAGGTGATCGCGTACTGCTTGCCGGCCAGGTTTGCCGACGACATCGCCGAAGAAAGCTAATCTCATGATTTGTGTATGCGCGTTTTGGCAGACAAAGAAAAGCGCGCGATGCTGATGCACCGCGCGCTTGTCAGATTGAATTCAGCGTTTCGCTTATTTTTTCTGCGTCGCTGTAAAGCCCAGAGCGTCTTTTGTGTAAGCTGCCGGATCTGGATTTTCCATGATTGAGGCAACTGACAAAGGTGCTGATGGGTTCAGTTTGAGGGTCAGCGTTCCGCCTTCATTGATGAAGCTGGAAAGTGCTGTCGTGGCTTCTGTGACCAGCGCCATGTCGACGCCTGAGCCTTGAGCCATCATCGGGGCCATAGCCAGGCCCATACCGATTTGAGATTTCAACTCGGCAGGATCTGCGCCTTGCGCTGTTGCTGCGGCGTTGAAGGCACGGTCGAGCAAGGAATCATCCGCAATCGAGAATTCGAAATTGTGGAAGGTCAGTTTGCCCATCGCTGCGGTCATCGCCATTGGGTCTGGCTCTGCGCCGGCGGCGAGGTCTTCAAAGTCAAACGCTGACCCAACTTCCTGGGCATAGCTGCTATAGCCTTCGATCTTGCCACCAAAGCTGAACTTGGCGCCATCGACGAGTTCGAAATAATTGTTCCCGGCTGCAAATTCCACGATATCCGTATCTGGATCATATGTCGCGACGCTCGCACCTTTGAGCTCGAGCTCCTCATATCCAACGATACTGAGGCCTTGCAGAAGCTGCTCACCGACTTCGCCGCCAGC
Source organism: uncultured Hyphomonas sp. (assembly GCA_964352865.1). Lineage (GTDB taxonomy): Bacteria > Pseudomonadota > Alphaproteobacteria > Caulobacterales > Hyphomonadaceae > Henriciella. The sequence continues at coordinate 884 of CAYGUD010000131.1, read as the reverse complement.
TGCATCAGCTTTCAACGTCATCGAATAAGGCTGGGTCACGAACTTAACCGCCTGGCCAGCTGCGTTGCGCTCTACACCAGCAACGATGCTTGGAATGGCGAATGAGGCGCCGGCAACATCAATGGCGAGATCGTCGAGCTTGAACGAGTCATAACCCGGCTCCATTGGATTGTCGTAAGCGATATCCATAATCGCTGACATCATGGCTTCTTCATCGTCAGCGTTTTCCTGGATCGCCTTGATGAATTTCGCATCGACATTGGTTGCCGACATGCTGCCCAGTCTGATGTCGAAATCGACGCCATCTGCTTCGTTACTGCCATTCAGTGTGATGCCGCTGATCACGGTCTTAGCCGCTTTCAGGTTTGCCATGTCGCGGATTTCGATTTTATCGATGCCAAATGTACCTTCGGCGTCCGGGTCAGCGAAATCGCCAGTCAGGCCATTGATCGACCAGCTGTCAAAAACAATTTTGTCAGCGGACGGGAAGGGTACTTCCTGGCCGTTCAGACTGGCTGCGAACCATCCGGCCAGTTCTGGCGAAGGATTGATCAGTTCAATCGAGCCGAGTTTGACGTCAACATCTTCGTCTTCATCAGAGATCGAAATGTCGTTGAGGCTCATTTTACCGAAATTCGCCTGGCCGCCATCCATATCGAGGCCTTCAAACACCAGTGATCCGACTTTCACGGCGTCTTCGCCCGTGATGGTGAGATCGGTGAACGTCGCCGTGGCGCCGTCCGTCGTGCTGCCAGCGAACGACATTACGCCGCTGCCGCTATCGTTGAGAGACATCGCGGCGAGCGCATTCGCGGCTTCAGCAGGGTTGCCGGTCCGGACCGAAAGTTCTTTCAGAACAGGTTCCGCGATATTCACTTCAGCAG
>CAYGUD010000130.1:0-6393 GCA_964352865.1 uncultured Hyphomonas sp. | reverse complement strand
GTCATATTGTGCAACGTCATGCCAATATTCGGATAGGTGCCGAGGCCGCCCACCGCGAAGACCCCAAATGTCAGTGCGAAAATCAGGATCAGCACCGGTCCAGTGACAAAAGTCGGGATCGAAATCCCTGCCATGGCAAAGCCCATGACCGAATAGTCACCAGCCGTATTCTGACGCAGACCCGCAAAAATGCCCAATGCTGTGCCAACAACAATCGCCAGCGCGATCGAAAGGAAACCAATGCCGAGGCTGCTCGGCAAGCCATCGGCAATCAGATCATTCCCGCTTTTGCCGCGCGTTTTCATACTCGGTCCGAAATCCAGCTGCGCGACGCCCCAGAGATAATCTGCGTATTGCTGCCAGAGCGGCTTATCGAGACCAAATTTTGCGTTCAGGGCGGCTTCCGTCGCGGCGTTGAGCTTGCGTTCGCCGTCAAACGGGCCGCCGGGCGCCATGCGCATCATGAAGAAGGCGACTGTGATGATAACGAGCAAGGTTGGGATCGCAATCAGCAGACGCCGCCCCGTATAAGCCCAAGGAATGCGAGAGACGATACGCTGTAGGCCTGACACTGGTTCGAGGCTCCCGAGAACATGTGCAATTGAATCAACGCTAAGGGCTTGGCAGCCCCCACAACTGTTCTTACGTTCACGTCCAAAGGGCGAAAGTCAACGCCCATCTACACCGGAGTCTCCTTATGCTTGATTTACGCAAAGTCTCAGACGGATTTGCAGTCGCTCCGCAAATCGATGAGACAGATGTCCAGGCGATTGCAGATGCGGGCTATAAAACGCTGATCGCCAATCGCCCCGACGGCGAAGGCGGGATTGATCAGCCGCGCATGGGTGCGATTCGGGCCCAGGCTGAGGCTTTGGGTCTGACATTTGTGGCAATTCCATTCTCAGGCGCGCCAACGCCCGATATTTTGGAGCGATTTGGCTCCGCTCTGTCCGAAGCGCCGACCCCAATTCTGGCCTATTGCCGCACTGGTACGCGGTCGATCAGTGCTTGGGCACTCACGCATGGTGGGCAAGGGATGGGCGATGAAGTCGTCGATGCTGCAGCAGGCGCGGGCTATGATCTATCTGCGCTGCGACCTCTCCTGTAGCGCAAGCTCTTACGTTTGTGAGCATGTATTCACTTCCAGTGTTGGAAAGAGGTTGCTAGCTAGAGTTAGGCATGCGATCCAGCAGATTATGCCGCTGCGAAGGCTGTGAGGAGTAAAGTATGTCACGAAACTGGCTGACAGACTTTAAATATGAGGACGGCGCGTGGCTGGTCAAAAAGACCGGACACCGGGTGCCTGCGACGCGCGGACTGACCAATGACGTCTTTACCTGGCTGACCTTCTATACCTTGGCGCAGTCCTGGCGGACATGGCGACGCGTAACCGGACATAAGCGCGCCACGATTGCATTCTATCCGGAAAAGCCGCGGCCCTGGTACTTTATCTGGCCAGTTATGCATGCATCCGGCGCGAAGTTGATTTCCGATCCGAGTATTGCTGACATTGTGTTCCAATTCGATGATTCGACAGAGACAGATCATGAGCCTCCAGCCACGAAACCGGGTGCAAGACTGGTCAATTTCGGCTGCAAAGACATCTCGAAATCAAATGTTGCAGCCGCGTTTGAGCGCGCAGCCGGTTACAGTCTCGCGGTAGATCCCGAGACTTTTACCGGAACCATGGTTGAGAAGTCTGAAAAGAATGCCTGCCATGATGGCCGCATTCTCGAAGGCCCAATCGCGCCAATCGCTGATAAAACGTATCAAGTCCTGGTCGATAACGAGATTGAAGGGGGTCTGATCGAAGACCTTCGCTGCTGCATTTGTGGTGGCGAGCCGGCAATTGTGTTCCGCAAGCGGCGCCCGATTGGCCGCCGATTCCTCAACGAGAATGCCGAAGTTCTGCTCGATACGCCGCAAAATTGCTATTCTGAAGATGAAATTCGCGTGATCTCACGATTTGCTGATGAGATCGGTCTGGAATGGGGCGGCGTTGACGTGCTACGCGATAATGCGTCTGGACGAATCTACATCGTTGACGCGAACAAAACCGATATGGGACCACCGGTTGCCTTGAAGCTTGGGGACAAGTTGAAATCGACCCGCCGTATGGCCAAAGCCTTTGTCGCTGCCTTCGCGCCGAAACGTAAGTAGTTTGCCTGACTTGTGAAATCAGGGCACCTATGCCCACGAAAAGATAAGAAGAATCAAAGCAGCAAATCTCCCATGGCTATACCTTTTGTACGTGAAATCGAATTTGAATATGGCAAAGTGGAACAAGTCTCCCCACTGATCCGCCGTGTCATCGCAAACAATCCCGGACCGTTCACTTTTGTCGGCACGGGCGTCTATATTATCGGACATGGCGAGGTCGCGGTGATCGATCCAGGTCCGCATGATGACGTTCATTTTGAAGCGCTGAAAACCGCGCTCGAAGGTGAGACCGTCAAATATGTGCTGGTGACCCACGGCCATTCTGACCATTCACCGCTGGCCAAGCCGCTGGCTGAATGGGCGGGTTGTAAAGTCTATGCAAAAGGTTGCGGCGAACCAACCGCGAAAGGCGAACTTGGCAGCGAGGATGATGCCGGTTTCTCACCGGATGAATGCGCCTGTGATGGCGACTTGTTCGAAGGTCCGGGCTGGACGCTCGAAACCATCGAAACGCCTGGCCACACGACCAATCATCTCTGTTTTGCGTTGAAAGAAGAGAATGCCTGTCTCTCAGGCGATCATATCATGGGCTGGTCGACGACGATCGTTGCGCCGCCAGATGGCAATATGGCCGACTATTTCGATAGCCTCGACAAGATTGAAGATCGCGATTTCGATATTCTTTGGCCAACTCACGGCTCACCGATTGAAGGCACGGCCTTTGTCAAAGAATTCATCCAGGCCTACCGCCAGCATCGTCTGGACCGTGAAGACGGTGTCATCGCACAGATGAAGGCCGGCGAGACATCCATCCCGGAAATGGTCAAGACCATGTATGTCGGGCTGGAGGAACGCCTGTTCCCGGCGGCCTGCATGAGCCTGCTTGGGCATATGTTCAAACTGATCGAAGAAGGGCGCGTGACCACAAAGGATGCACGCCCAGTTGTTCAAAGCGAGTTTCGCCTGACCAAAGTCGACGCTTAGGTTTTCGGGCTCCTCATTCCAGACCTGCATCAGGAATCTGGAGCCCGGCGTATTCAGAGTTTTGAGTTAAGGCACGCGCCGCCCTTCGGCGCGGTCTTCCAACTCGATCATCAATCCATAGACACGGGTCGAATTTGCGCCCAGGTCGGACAAGCCGACGCGGCTCGTCGACCGAATGTCGGCTGCGGTCGCCCCCTCAACCGGGCGGATGCGGATCGCGACATCGTCTTTGAATCCAAACCATCCTGATGTTGCCGTGGCTTCCAGCTGGATCACGGCGCTCTCATCGGCCGTTGCTGGGGCGGGGGATACAATCTCCCAGCCTTTTTTCTTGATGATGCCTTCAGCAATAGAGGCAACCGCTGCAGGCGGCGCCGAAAAATAGAGCGTTTCCATCATGGGGTAGACTGTGCCTTTGCCAGCTTCTTTTGCTTCGGCTTCTTCTTGAACTTCAGAGACCAGACGTCCGGCCGTTCCTGGCCAGCGTTCTTCGGCATAGTCCGGAATAGTCGGAGCGTCGAGAACCGGGTTGGTTTCACCATCAGCGATGCGCGCCGCCATGAGTGTTTCGCTAAAAGAAATAGGCTCAGACCAATTTGTCTGAATGTCATGCAGCGGGGGCAGCGATCCTGCCTGTGCGCCCATGCCGACGAGACGCAACATGCAGAATGCAGCTATCAGCGTCGCTGCCAAAGCCAGGATAAATGCTTGTTTGCGTGGGGCTTTGATCAAGGCAATGACTTGCGCGACAATTGACAGACCCAATGCGCCGAGGGCGATTGCCGGTCCGATGCCAATGGTCATCTGCCCCAGACCGACTTGCCAGGGCCAGAGGCCGAACTTGGTGCCGAGTGCGGCAATGGCGAACCAAAGAACGGCAAAAATGGACACCGCCAGTGCGAACACCGCGACTTTCATTCGCCATCCGGCTTTTGGGGTTTCAATCGCTTCGCTCATGGGGGGCCTCCTCGATCCTATTCAGCGCGAGATAGACCATTCTGACCGACAAGGAAATCATTTGCGCAGAGAAAGCGCTTACGGCAAGTCGGATGCTTCCCCGAAACCTGTATATTCATAAGCCTCAACACCCGGTGCTTTCAGCGCATCTTCATACAGGATCCAGGCGCGAGTCTGGTCAGCATCAGCACACGTGACAAGCACCCATTCCTGATCATCCGGACCTTGTTGGAATTCTGTGCTTGCGGGCAGGTCAGCCTCATTCAACTCATACTGGACGCCGTCTTTTTCAGCGATAAAGAAGCCCTCCGCGAGATAGCTTTTATAGACCATCTGGTCGCCAGTCTTCAGCGCCAGTTGCTCAGCGCCGTCCCCGACAAAGACTTCAACACTGGTATCTTCCATGATGGTGAATGTTGTCGGATAGACCATTGCGACAAAGTCGAGATCATCTGCCTCACGTCGTGCGCCATTCCACGGACTATAAGTCGCCTTGTTCGGCAGCCCGCAATAGATCGGGGGATAGACTTCATAGGTGATGGTTTCATGCCCCATCACGGTTACGCCTTCCTGGGTCACCGAAAATGCATTCGGATATTCGCCGGACCAGAATGGCTGAAGCTCCCAGCCTTCTGGATAACCGATGGTCTCGATGCCATTGCTGTCATCAGGCTCGGTATCTGCAGGCGCCGGCTCAGTCGGTGTTTCAACAGGCGCAGCCGTATCAGGTGCGGGCGTCGGGTTCGCTGCATCTTGCGACGACGGATTGCACGCCGCGATCAATAGACTGGCGATCGCAGCTGCCATAGTGAATCGAATCATATCTACCTCCATCAGTCCCGACACTCTCGTGCGCGGACTCTACTGTCTCTGTCAAATGTGGCGGCAATGGCTTGGCATTTGAGGCGTTTTCGTGTGGAAGGGTCGCTTCGAAGCTTTTAGCTGGTCTGATCCACCCGCTCCCCCTTCCCAACCACCCCAAGGGTAGCCTCTGCGGGCGGTTGGGAAGGGGGAGCGGGTGGATCTTGAGAATACTATAAAAGGCATGGCCATGACCAAACCTATTGTCCGTTTCGCTCCGTCTCCGACGGGAAATCTGCATGTCGGCAATGTCCGCACGGCGTTGATCAATTGGTTATTCGCCAAAGGGCAGGGTGGGACATTTATCCTGCGCATTGATGATACTGATCTTGAACGCTCCACGGCGGCCTATGAGCAAGGCATCAAGGACGACCTGACCTGGCTCGGCCTGACCTGGGACGACACGTTCAAACAATCCGAACGGTTTGACCAATATGATGCGGCCGCCACGAAACTGCGTAATGCCGGCTTGCTTTATGCCTGTTACGAAACCGCAGACGAACTTGACCGCCAACGTAAATTGCAACGCGCGCGCGGTAAGCCGCCAATCTATAATCGTGCCGGGCTCGCGCTCACGGATGCAGAAAAGGCGGCTTATGACGCTGAAGGACGCAAACCACATTGGCGCTTCAAGCTGAGCGGCGAACGGATTGTCTGGAACGATCTGGTTCGCGGTGAGCAGGCGATTGATACGAGCAGCCTTTCAGACCCCGTCCTGATTCGTGCCGACGGCTCATATTTGTACACGTTGCCGAGCTGTGTTGATGATATCGAAGCCGGGATTACGCATGTCGTGCGGGGTGAAGACCACGTCACCAATTCCGGTGCCCAGATCGAGATCTTCAAAGCGCTTGGCGGCAATGCACCAGACATGGCGCATACGCCGCTTCTGGTGGGCGCCGATGGCTCCAGCCTGTCCAAGCGTCTTGGTTCACTTGGCATGGGCGAATTGCGCAAGCAGGGGATTGAGCCGTTGGCGATTTGCTCGCTGCTGGGCAAGCTCGGCACGAGCGACAATGTCGAAATCCGTCCGTCGCTCGATCAGCTGGCCGATGAGTTTGACTTCGCCAAAATTGGCCGCTCTCCCGCGCGCTTTGATGAGGCTGATTTGCAGAACCTCAACGCGGCGCTGACCCATGCGATGCCGTTTGAAGCGGCGAAAGCGCGCCTGCAGGCGATTGATCCAGACGCGGCAAATGAGACGTTCTGGACCCTGGTGCGCGAAAACTGTGTGACCGTTGAAGATGCGGCGCGGTTTGTGCCTGTCGCATTTGGCGAGATTACGCCGCTTGTTGAGGCTGAAGATACTGACTTTATTGCTGCTGCGGCGCGCTTACTGCCGGACGGCGAGATGACGGCCGAGACCTGGGGGGGCTGGACGTCTGCGCTGAAAGCCGAGACTGGCCGCAAAGGCAAAGGTCTGTTTATGCC
>CAYGUD010000129.1:0-6398 GCA_964352865.1 uncultured Hyphomonas sp. | reverse complement strand
GACTGAGCCTGTCCTCGACCCGGAGCCGAAACCGGGATTGATTGCGCGCGCCCGTCGCGGGATAAAATGGCTGAACGCCAATAAGAAGCGCTTTTTCTGGTGGTGGATTGGCTATCAGGCGATCAAAGGCACACTTACGCTGTCAATTATCTGGATCCCGCTTTTTCTGCTTTGGCTGCGCAGCCGAGGCGAAGCTTAGCTGCTGAACACAGCGGCAAAGGCGGCCGAGGCCAGAACCAGACCAATTGCAGAGCCGGTGGCAATCGCAACGCGCTTCAAAAGCCGATTTACGGATAGGCGCTTGAAGAAGAAAATTCCAACCGCGATCAATGGCAGCAGGCCAACAAGGTACCCGATTGAGAGCAAAAAACCGATCCCATCAGCTTCAGGCGCCGGTGTATCCCCGACCTCGATATTCGGATCGGGGCCGAGGAAGAAATTCAGCTGAGGTGTCATCTCATCGCACGTGCTGCCATAGAATGAGGCTGTCTGTTCGGCGCCCGAACGGCAGTCTTCTCCGAACGTAAAAATCTCTGCAAATGGGGTCGCAATCTGAACCAGGATGGCAATCACGATCACGATAAGAGCATATGGAATAAGCAGGAATCGCCAGAAATACTTGGTCGACATTGCGTCCTTAGTGGCGATCGATGAGGCAACAATCAGCGTGCCGGACACAGCAATGCTCACCGCCATCACATCGAGGCCATTAATGCTCCAGCCGAAATTGATCTTGAAGAAGTTCGCGATGAGCGGAAAAATTCCGGCGAACAGGCTCGAAATGAACTTAAGCGGGCCGACAACAGCAAATGCCATACCGATCAGTTTGATCAGCTGCATCGCCAGAAACCCAACGCCAAACGTGTCCGACAGCGAACGCAGTAACTGCCACATAAATAGTCCCTCTCCACCCCCATAATGGCAAAGAGGACTGGCATTAACAAGCGTTTAGGTTTCGCTTTGCAGCTCTACATCCCAGTACAGGTAGTCCATCCAGGTCTCGTGCAAGTGATGCGGCGGGAATTTCCGCCCCATTTGCTGAAGATAATAATTGCTCGGACGATCTGGCTTGCGCGTTGGGTGCATTTTGCAATCGTGCGGCATGCGTCCACCTTTTCGCAAATTGCAGGGTGAGCAGGCCGCGACGATATTCTCCCAGGTTGTGCGCCCGCCCTTCGAGCGCGGCACAACATGGTCAAATGTCAGGTCATTTGGCGAGTTGCAATAGACGCACTTAAAGCCGTCGCGCAGGAAAACATTGAAGCGCGTGAAGGCGGGCACCCGGTCCTGCCGCACGAATTCGCGCAAGGCGATGACCGATGGCAAGCGCATCTCAAAGCTCGGGCTGCGCACGCAATGATCATATTCGGCAATGATATCGACGCGGTCCAGAAACACCGCTTTGACCACATCCTGCCACGGCCAGAGCGACAATGGATAATAGGATAGAGGACGATAATCCGCATTCAGCACCAGGGCTGGCCGACCATTTGGGGGGGTTGAAAGAACCTCAGACATGGTAAAATCTCACCATTATCAAGGCTTTGGACTGTCGAACCTTCGTCTTGAAAGCGAGCTCTCCTTTGCAATCACGAACCGAAATACCGATTCGCTGTGTCGACACTATGACAGCGCCGGGCTCTGTCTAGGAAAAATCGTGTATGAAACCGAATTCGGCAGGGAAGCTGTGGGCCCTAGGCATCACGCGCGATTGGCGTTGAGCCAGTCATAAAGAAGGTGCGCTGCCACGGCTCGATGCGGGCGCCAGGCTTCTGCCAAGATAGAAAACTGTTTCGCCGAGAGACGGGCTTCAGCGCCGCTCAAGCGCTTATAGGATTCCAGCAATCCAACATCACCATGCGGGAACGCATCCAGATGCCCGAGTGCGTTCATCAGAAAGGTTTCCGCCGTCCACGGGCCAATACCGCGGACTTTGAGCAGCACATTACGAGCCTCATTTATTGGCGCCCTCGCCAGCGCGTCAAAATCGAGAAATCCCGTTTCAATCGCCTCGGCAATCGCGTGCAGGTGACCCAGCTTGGGGCGCGACAGTCCGCACGCGAGAAGGCCATCTGCGTCATCGGCCAGAATCTGTCGCGGCGTCATCACCGCATGGCGGGTTTTGACCCGGCTCCAGATCGCATCTGCAGCTTTGGTCGAGATCAGTTGATAGACAACTATCCGCGCCAGCGTTTCGTATGACGCATCGGTCGTGCGCCAGCTCGGCAAACCGATTTCCGTGTAAGCTTTCGCCAGGGCGACATCGCGCTGGGCCAGATCTTTGCAAGCGCCCTGCAGATCAGCTTCCGCAGGCCGGCTCACTTGAGGTCCGAACGCGTGCGTCCTTGCGCCGTCAGTCCCTCATCAAGCAGCCGTTCGCTGGCCGCCTCCAATTGGCTCTCGAGTTCAACCAGCATGGCTTTCGGGTTCATGTCTTCAGGCATCGGCGGAAGGACTTCATAGACCACGCGGCCTGGCCGCCGCATCATGCCGTGCGCTGGCCAGCACAGGCCGGAATTTGTCGCAAATGGCACCAGGGGAACGCCCAGAGTTTTATAGAAGGCGCGAATACCGGCAGGCTTGTATTCTGGCGCCGCTCCCGGCAGCGCGCGTGTGCCTTCCGGATAGATCAGCATTTGCCGACCTTCCTGATTGACCCGTGCTTTAGCGGCGTTGAGCATTGCTTTCATGGTTTTTGCTCCGCCATCGCGATCAATCGCCAGCATCCGCGTTTTCAGCGCATACCAGCCAAGCCCTGGATACCAGAGCAATTCACGCTTCATCACCAGGACGGGGTCTTTGAAGACGAGAAATGGCAGAAACACGTCCAGCATCGCCTGATGTTTGCCAGCGATCAGCGCAGGTCCATCCGGAACATGCTCCTGGCCGCGAAACTCAACCTGGATCCCGCAAATCAGGCGCAGTCCAAGAATAACCAGCCGGGCATAGGTTCGGAAAAACCACAATATCGCCCCGCGCGGCAGAAACAGTGTCGGCAGCGCCAGAATCGAAAGCACCGCCATCCAGCCATAAAGCCAGATCACAAAGATGAGCGACCGCAATGTGTTCACAGAGTTTCCTTCAATGATGCGAGCACCGCCAGGCGCGCCGCAAATCTTGCCGCGAGCCCTGCCATAACAGGCGTGACCAGAAGGATAACAATGTCCCAAAAATCAAGGCTGAGACGGGGCAGAAGTTGCGACTCCACGCCTTGTGATCCGCCGCCTGAAAATACAATAAGGGCCGTGATCATAAGCGCAGCAACGGCGCCGCCGAGCCCTGCTTGTAGCGCCAAAACCCAGAACCGGCGTTCAAACAGGCTGGCAATATAGCGATCTTCCGCTCCGGATAGATGCAAGACATCGACAATATCTCGCCGGGCCAGAAGCGCGGCATGTGTGGCAAAAGCGATCACCGCAATCGCTGTGGCGGATAGCAAGGCAACAATCGACAGCGCCACCAGACGTAAAACTCCCAATGCCCCGCGCACATTATCTGCATAACCAGCATTACCGGCGACATCACCATCAATGCCCACCTCGCCTAGAATTCGCTCTATATCCGGACTTGGGTCGCCGACCGCCGTATCAGCCTGCACCACCATCAGCATTGGCACCGGAAGCCCCTCGGGCATGCCGCCAGGGCCCAGGCTTGGTTCCAATAGGGCTTCGACTTCATCACGTGACAGCACGCGCGCTTCGAAGACGGTGGCGAGCGTAGAGACGCGATCCGCTGCATTCTCCGCCGTACGGCGATCGGTATCACGCATGACGACTGTGATATCGCCTTCGATCTGGGCGCCCCAGGCTTCCGCCGCCTTATAGGTGCCGCGCGTGGTCAACGCGGCTAGCGCGGCGAGAAAGCAAAGCGCACCAATAACGAAGAACAGCGCTGCTTCGCGCGCATCGCTGGAGGGCAATAAAGAGGTTTCCCGGCGGCTCATGACGCAGCTCCATACTCAACATCGCGAACCAGCAAGCCATTTGAAAGCCGCAAAACAGGCGCTTCGAACTCGCGAATAAGCTCTAAATCGTGCGTCGCTATCAGGATGGTTGTGCCAACGCGTTTATTCAGCTCCGCAAACAAACGCATGATCTTGGCGCCCATTTCCGGGTCGACATTGCCTGTCGGCTCGTCTGCGATCAGCAAATCCGGCTTATTGATCAATGACCGCGCGATCGCAACCCTTTGCTGTTCACCCCCGGAAAGTGACGGGATCGGCGCATCAACCCGCTCGCCCAGGCCGACCCAGCGCAACAAGTCGATCACTTCATTGCTGTATGAATCCGGCTTTTGACCGGCAACCCGTAGGGGCAAAGCAACATTCTCGAACGCTGTCAGGTGATCCAGCAGGCGAAATTCCTGGAACACGACGCCAATCCGGCGGCGTGTTGCCGCCAGCTGTTTGCGTTTCAATTCGAATGTCTGTCGTCCAAACAGCCTTACATTCCCGCGCGTCGGCGCATGCGCCAGATACATCAGTTTCAGCAGAGAGGACTTCCCGGCACCGGACGGACCGGTCAGAAATGTGAAGCTGCCTTGGCGCAGAACCAGGTCAATTTCGCTGAGCACTTCGCCCGTGCGGTCATAGGACAGACTCACGCCGTCCAGCCGGACGGCGGGCTCGTCGCTCAGATCGGGTCTAAATCGCGACATGTAAATCCTTCAGCAATAGGATGACGGGCATATCGACTATTCCTAAAAATTAAGCGAATGTCCAAACTATGATCCTCACCTGCCCAGACTGCGAGACTCAGTATTTTGCTGAAGACTCTACAATCGGTGAAAGCGGCCGCACTGTGAAGTGTGCAACGTGCGGACATTCCTGGTTTGTTGGACCGGAAGGCGCGAGTAGTGAAAACAGCCTGCTCGGGGCACATGAAACCTATCGCTTGAAGGTCCGCGAACGGCGTCGGCGCAAGAGCCGGGCCGCCGCCTTGAGCGCCTGGACGATCGCTGGCGCAACTTTTCTGACCGTTCTTGCAGGTCTGATCCTGTTCAGAGGCCAGGTGGTCAAACACTGGCCAGAATCGGCCTCGACCTATGCCGCTATCGGCATGCCGGTAAACCGGTTCGGTCTGGAATTTCTCGAAACCGAAGCTGAGCGCTTTTTTGATGGCACAACCCCGATTCTGGAAGTTCGAGGCGCTGTGCAGAACGTTTCAGGAAGCACCCGAACCGCGCCGCTCGTTCGGGTTATTTTGTTGGATGATCAAGGGGTTGAAGTGGCGGAGGCGTTTGCTCAAATCACGCCATCGTCGATTCCCGCTGATGCCACTGCGCTCTTCGCGGCCCGTGTCGAAAATCCACCCTTTGAGTCATTTGAACTTGAACTTGATCTGGTTCCAGCCGATACCGCCCTCGCTGATAACGGATCCACGCGCTGATGAGCCTGCCAAAATTTGACACCGTCCTGCCCGAAGCCGATCTGATGGCACGGATAGACGACCTGGCGAAACGTCTTGCCCCGCGCCTGACGGGCGACTGGAGCGCCATCAATATTCTGATTGGGGCAACGCCGTTCACCAGTGATCTGATGAAAGCTCTGGCACGGTTAGAGATCCATCCCGTACTCGACGCCCTGTGGCTGGAAAGCTATCGCGATGCCCGCGAGAGTTCAGGCCGGGTTGTCGTGCGGGCGGATATTGCCCGGCAAGTCAAAGGCCGCGGCGTTCTGATTATTGATGATGTGTTTGATACCGGCCGCACACTGGCTTTTGCCCGCAAACACCTAATGGCCAAAGGTGCCCGTGAAGTCATTACCTGTGCGCTGGCCCGCAAGCCGTGGGCGCCGGAAGGCGAAGAGAATGTCGACTTCCACGCCTTTGATGCGCCAGGACGCTATCTGGTTGGCTATGGCATGGACGATGCGGGCCTGTATCGCGGCCTGCCTTATATCGGCGCCCTCGACTAGAGGTTCTGGTCCATCCATTCGAGAATGTCGGCGCTGACTTGCTCTGTGCCGGGTTCATCGACAATCCAATGCGCATGGCGGCGATATTCGAGATAATCACCCGGCACTTTCGCTTTGGCATATTTTGCCCCGACTTTACGGACCGCCTTGATCACTGTCGCGCGGTCTTTTGTGGCCCCGATGGTCAGAGTCGGGACAGCAATTTTGGATTCGTCTATCGGCCCCGGATTGGCTAGGTCGTGATATACGCGCCCGCTATCAAAGAGCGCCTGCTGATAAATCGCATCGTGGCGGTCTTTCGGAACCGCGTTCAGAACACCCCAGCGAAAGCCATTCGGTCCGACTTTAAAGACCCCGCCGGGGACATTTTTCTGGCCGACTTTCAGAATATTCCAGAAGGTTCGCAAGACGCGCAAATCCGTGACCGTGCAGCCTGCTGGCTGCGCCGGCGTCAGGAAAATACCGGCTCGGACATGCCCTTGCT
>CAYGUD010000128.1:0-6408 GCA_964352865.1 uncultured Hyphomonas sp. | reverse complement strand
TGATCGAACCGCAGGACGTTAAACGATTACGCACCGCCCGCCTGATGAAAGCTGCTGAGACAATCATCATTGACGAGATCTCGATGGTTCGCGTCGATATGCTGGACGCGATTGATCGCAGCCTGAAACTCAATCGCGGATCGAAACGCCCTTTTGGCGGCGTTCGGATGATCCTGTCCGGGGACTTGCATCAGTTGCCGCCTGTGGTGCGCGGTGACGAAGACCCGATCCTCAGGGAACGCTATGGCGGACATTATTTCTTCAATGCCCCCGCCTTCAAGGAAGCCGAATTTGCGCTGCTCGCCTTGAAACACGTGTTCCGTCAGGCAGATCCGCGCTTCCTGGCTTTGCTCGGGGCCATGCGACAGGGCCGATTGACGCCGGCTGATGACAACGTCTTGCGCGATCTGGTGTCCGACCGCGACGCCGTGGAGGCCAGCGAAACCCACATCGTGCTGACGCCGAACAATGCCAATGCCTACCGCATCAACCAGGCTCGCCTGGAAGATTTGCCAGGACCGGAAAAAGTCTTCGAAGCGAAAGTCCAGGGCACGTTCGAGGAAAAAGCCTATCCGACCGAAGCCGATCTCGAGCTGAAAGAAGGCGCGCGGGTGATGTTGATCAAGAACGACCCGGAGGGTCGATGGGTCAATGGCTCGCTTGCGATTGTTGCCGGTTGGTCAGGCCGCAACGTTCTGGTTGAGCTGGACGGCCATACTTATGAGATCGAACCCGCCGCTTGGGAAAAGTATAAATACTCGCTCGATCCCGAAACCAAGAAAGTTTCCCGCGAAGTCATTGGCACGTTCAAGCAATTGCCGATCCGACTGGCTTATGCGGTGACGATCCACAAAGCGCAGGGTCTGACACTGGACAAGGTCTATATCGATCTCGACCGGGGCATGTTCGCCCACGGCCAGGCTTATGTCGCCTTTTCACGCGCGCGCAGCCTGGACGGCCTGGAAATATCCCGCGCCTTGCGGCCGCGGGACATGGTCATGGACCGCAATGCTTTTGCGTTCGGAAAACTCGATCCAATTGAAAATAATGACGCCTATCTGCTCGCCAAGTTTGCCAAGGAAGACGACGTGCTCGTCTAGGACCCTGCCTCCGGCTTCTGTCCGACATGAAACAGGACTGAGCCTTTATTGGGTTGCCAGAAATGCACGGTCTTGAACCCGACCGATTCAATATCGCTCTGCAAGCGCCTGGCACTCATACGTTGCACGCGTGGCCATTTTCCAATTGCGTTCATGATCGGAAAGAGCGGTTCTAGCAGCCGGAATTTCAGCTTCTCTCGCAAGCAAAACGTGCTTGAGATGAAATATCCACCTGGTTTGAGCCCATTATAAATCTCCGCCATCACGCTCATTCGATCATCCAGCAAATGCAAGATGTTCATGCCAAGCGCTGCGTCATAGGTGCCTGCTGGCACATTGAAGCCATCCATATCGGCAACATCAAAGCGAACATTTTCGACCCTCTCTGATGACAGTTTAGCGCGCGCAATGGCGATCATTTCAGGCGAAACATCGCTGGCGTGAATCTCTTTCACGTACGGCGCATTGAGGATGGCCGTCGACCCGGTGCCGCAGCCAAATTCCAGCAATACGGTCTCGGGCGTAAAATATTCCCGCATCAGATCGAGCTTCAATTCATAAGTCTTTTGGTCGGCAATCGGCTGATGTGAGTATTTCTCAGCTGTTTTGTCCCAGAAAGTCGCTTTGTCAGCCATGAGGCAGTCCTGTCCATTCAGTGTGTGATGATCGCAGTATGTGGTGATCAGGCGTTCATCTTACTATTCGTTTTGCGAATAGTAATTGCCTAATACTTGAACAGACCTATACAGAAACGTATGAATTGGCAGGCGATCTCATTTGATTGGAACCAGGTCAGAGCCTTTCTGGCGACAGCCGAAGAAGGCTCCCTATCAGCCGCTGCGCGGGCGCTTGGTCAAACTCAGCCGACATTAAGTCGACAAGTTGCTGCACTGGAAGAGTCGCTCGGAGTGACCCTGTTTGAGCGCGCCGGGCGGGCAATGTCATTAACAGGAGCCGGTCTGGAAGTCCTTGAGCATGTGCGCGAAATGGCCGACGCAGCGACCCGGCTTTCCTTATCCGCATCAGGCCAGTCTCAGACCATTGAAGGCCGCGTCATCATTACGTCGACGTCGGTCTTTGCAACCTATCATCTGCCGCAAATCATCGCCAGGATTCACGCTACAGCGCCGAATATCGAAATCGACATCCTGCCCTCGAACGAAGTCCAAGATCTGACCCGTCGGGAAGCCGATATTTCGATCCGTCATGCGCGGCCAGAACAACCAGACCTGATCGCAAAACTGGTCGCAGAAATGACCGCCCACCTCTATGCGTCAGCAGACTATATTCAGGCCCTTGGGCCGTTCGACACCCTGGATGATCTTGCCCGCGCGACGTTTATTGGTCTGGATCGGCAAAACCAGATGATCGATGGTTTGCGGGAATATGGTCTGAACCTGACTCCGGAACAGTTTCGGTTCAATTCGCCGAGCGGCACTGTCCTGTTCGAACTCGTGCGCCTTGGTCTGGGCATCTCTGTATTGACCAAGGACATTGAGAGACAGGCCCCGAACGTTCGGCCGATCCTGCCGAATCAATTTACCATTCCGATTCCGGTCTGGCTGGTAACCCACCGTGAGCTGCATACGAGCAAACGCATTCGGGTGGTTTACGATATTCTGGCTGAAGAGCTCGGCAAAGCCAACCTGGTTTGACCAATGAGCGCGCAAATGCCAGCTGAAAACATGCGAGGACCACGAACATGAAATGGCTGTATGGCTTCATAGGATTGGCATTGGCCCTCATTGCTGGAGCGATATTCGTGACCTATCCGCAACCGTTTCTGAAAGCTCGCGATACAGTTGGCTTGAGATATACGTCTGAACTGTACCCTGCAAATGGCAATCTCGATGCTGCCATCACCTATTATGAACTGACGGCGCCGGCCTCCACCCGCCCATTGATTGTGATCTTCGCGAGTGCCGGGCGCGAGGCCAGCGATTTCAATGAGCTCGCGACAGCGCTCAACGCAGCCGGTTATCCCATCATCATGATTGAAGCCCCCGGCATTGGTGGATCTGTCGCGTCTGCGGAAACACCAACCCTGTTTGATCTCGCCCGTGATGCGCATGGTGTCTATGCGGCGAGGGGCCCGGTGGTTTTTCTAGGTCACGCCTTTGGAAACCGTGTGGCGCGCACCAGCGCGACTTTGTTTCCCGATGAAACTGCCGGCACGATCCTCATTGCGGCCGGCGGACAAAAGCCAATTGCCGCTAAAGCTCAGGAAGCCCTCAACCAATCCTTCGATCCACGCCTGACAATTGGCAAAAGAACCGCCGCCGTGCGGTACGCTTTTTTCGCAGACGAGAATGAGATTCCTGATTATTGGCTGCGCGGCTGGCATGCAAAGACCGCGCGACTGCAGGGCGAAGCAACCCGTGCAACACCCGCAGACGCGTGGACCGCTGGCGGCGCGGGGCCGATACTCGTCATTGCCGGTTTGCAAGACACGATTGCACCTCCGGAAGACACGATTGATATTCTCGAGGAACGCTTTCCGGATCGGGTTACAGCCGTCAGACTCGACGGCGCGGGGCATGCTCTGCTGCCTGAAAAACCGGACGAGATTGCAGAGGCCGTCTTGATCTGGCTAGAACAAGGTTTGGCAAAGGATACGTCTGAATGATTGCGATCGCTCTTAAATGGTTAGGCCGCGCGATGCTGGCGCTCGCCGTGTTCTCGGCGCTCACGGCGCTCTACATGTATTATACGCTGAACTATGGCGCCTGTGCCTCAGGCGGTGAAACCTGCGCAACCAATATCGCGACCATGTATGCTGCAGGACTTGGGATTGTTGGCTTTTCCGTCTCCGGCTATGCCGCGCAGGTCATCGCCAAAGGGTTTAGCCAAGACGCTGGCGATTAAGCCAGACGGGAGATTTCTTCGCGAAGGTGACTGTCACCATCCGTGGTGATTTTCTCAAGAACTTTGACCCGGTCGCGAAGCCTGATGACTTCTCGCTCGAGGTCTTCCATCCGCAATTTTGTTTCTTCATCCGCCGTCGAATTGGCGCGGGTTTCAATCCAGGTCTTGATGACTCCAGCACCGACGGCAATCAGTACGATCAGCACGACCATTGTGAATGGGCTATCAATATCCATGGCTCTTATTTCCTGACGTTTTATCGTTATTCGATATATATAACCTTTGTCGGAAAACGCAAGGGATTATCGTCCGGTTGAGCCAAACCCGCCGCTGCCGCGTTCTGTCTCATCTAATGATTGAACCTGTTCCCAAACCAGCCGGGTCACGGGCGCCAGCAAAATTTGGCCAATTCGCTCGCCGCGGGCAATCGTAAAAGCTTCTGCGCCATGATTGATGAGAATGACTTTCAGCTCACCGCGATAGTCGCTGTCGATGGTCCCAGGTGAATTCAGGCAAGTTATGCCGTGTTTGGCGGCCAGACCGGAGCGCGGGCGCATCTGGATTTCATAGCCTTGCGGGATCGCGACGCTGAGCCCGGTTGGCACCATGGCCCGCTCGCCAGGCATCAGCATAACCGGTTCGTCTTTCGGGACGGCGGCGCGGACATCCATGCCAGCCGCGCCGAGCGTTTCATATGCTGGCAGCTCCAGCCCTTCAAAATGCGGCAATGGCCGCACAGCAACAATTATATCAGTCATGGCGATGCAAAGCGCCGGAGTCGGCCTGTCGAGTCAAGAACGTGATTCAAGTCAGCACTGCAATTCCGATCGAAATAGCCGACACAACAAGCGACAAAGCTGCCATTCGGGTCGAGACAATGAATCGCTTCCGATCATCCTGCAGGTCTGCGAGAACCGATGTCAGCAAAGGAAAATTCAGCACGTGGCGATCCTTTGCCAGGCGCATTTTGAAGAAATTGACATCCTGCCCATCGCCGTTTCGGGAGCCATATTTTTCGTTCATATGATAGTATAGACGGCCAAAAATCAGATCCGGGTCGCAGCGATATTTCTTCGCCATGGAATCAATGTCGATTGGCACCCAGATCTTGGCGACCCGGGTTTTGTCCTCTTCTGACCAGTCGGAAAAGGTCTTGAGGTATTTGGTGTAAATATTGGCGAGCAGATCTTCATCTGTCGGAATCGGTCGTGCCATTTGCGTCCTCCGTGGCAAATCCCCGGCGCAGGCTAGCACATTCTCACAATCAGGTTTTATGAAACTTATTCGGCTGCGATCTGGTCGGCTTCGTCATCGAATTCCTGGGCGATGCGGGCGACCAGGCGGGTTGCCACATCTTCCTTGGTCATGCGCGGCCAGCGATCCTCGATGCCGTCACGCGTGACCAGAGCCACCTCGTTCATGGCGCCGCCCATCACATCGCCGCTTACATCATTGGCGACAATCCAGTCGCAGCGCTTGCGTTTCAGTTTCGCGATCGCCAGCGGCTCGACATCATGGGTCTCAGCCGCAAAGCCAATCACCAGGCTCGGGCGATGCTTCTTCTTGCGCGACAGAGTTGCCAGAATGTCGGGGTTCTCAGACAGTTCCAAAGATGGATGCGGATCGCCGTCGCCTTCTTTGAGTTTCATTTTCTTGGCGGCGGCGCGGCTTGGGCGCCAGTCAGCAACAGCCGCGACTGACACAAACACGTCGGCAGGCAAGGCTGCCTGGCAGGCGTCAAGCATTTCGCGCGCCGTTTCGATCGGCACAATGTCGACACCGTCTGGAACGTCCAATGAGACGGGTCCGGAGACCAGCGTGACGCGCGCGCCCGCCCGCGCCAAAGCGCCAGCTATGGCATAGCCTTGCTTGCCACTGGAATGATTTGAGAGGAACCGAACCGGATCAAGCGGCTCGCGCGTTGGTCCGGCTGTAATCAGGGCATGCCGCCCGGCCAGAGGTTTCGCCTCGAGGCCGTAAAGCACCGGTCCATCGCTAAGCAGCGCTTCAATCCGGTTGGCGATTTCGATCGGTTCAGGCAACCGCCCAGGCCCAAACTCGCCGCAGGCCATGGCGCCTTCGTCAGGATCCATGACCGTGACACCATCGCTGCGCAGCGTCGCTACATTGCGCTGGGTCGCGGCATGTTCCCACATACGCACATTCATCGCGGGCACCATCAGTACAGGCTTGTCAGTTGCCAGCAGAGTCGTCGATGCCAGATCATTGGCCAGGCCGCCTGCCGCTTTCGCCATCAAATCTGCGGTGGCCGGGCAGACCACGACGAGCTCGGCAGAACGCGACAATTGGATGTGGCCCATATCGGCTTCGTCATCGAGATCGAACAGCTCAGTGAAGACTTTTTCGCCAGACAAAGCGGAGACAGAAAGCGGTGTGACAAATTCCTGACCGCCTTTGGTGACAATGCACCGACTGGCAACAC
>CAYGUD010000127.1:0-6415 GCA_964352865.1 uncultured Hyphomonas sp. | reverse complement strand
CCTCGTGGACGGTGATTCTGCTGGCGGCTCAGCGAAGCAGGCGCGTAATCGGAAAACGCAGGCGATTCTGCCGCTGCGCGGTAAAATCCTGAACGTTGCTGCAGCGACCGCTGATAAAATGGACAAGAACCAGGAGATACAAGACATCCTCCTCGCGCTTGGTACAGGCTCCGGGTCGCGCTTTAGCGTTGATGATCTGCGCTATGAGAAAGTCATCATCATGACGGATGCGGACGTGGACGGCGCGCACATTGCGGCGCTGCTGATCACTTTCTTCTACAAAATGACGCCGGGTCTGATCGAAAGCGGCCGTCTCTATATGGCGATGCCGCCATTGTACAAGCTGTCCTATAAAGGCAAGTCAGTCTACGCGATGGACGACGAGGACAAAGAGTTGCTGATGGAACTTGAGTTCAAACCAAACCAGAACGTTGAACTCAGCCGTTTCAAGGGCCTCGGGGAGATGAACCCGGCGCAGCTCAAAGAGACGACCATGCACCCCGAATCGCGCACTCTGGCGCGGATCACTTTGCCCGATAGCATTGATGAACTGACCGAAGCGAAACCAGCTGAACTTATCGACACTTTGATGGGCAAAAAGGCAGAGCACCGGTATCGCTTCATTCAAGAGAATGCTCACTTCGCAGAAGACCTTGATATTTAATCACAATTTCTGAATTCGCCTGACGCGCGAATCTGGACCCAATCTTGCATCTCAGTGGCGATATGTATCGTGATTGTGCAAGGATGTACCATGTTTGTTGATTGGCCAGATCGTTCTAAAGAGGTATTTGGGAAGGATGTTATGTTCGCTGAGCATAATATCTCAAAGTCTAATCTATTCACGGATGATGGGTTGGCGCATCTGCTCGATGAGTTTCCACGCGAAAAACTGGACATCTGGACGTTTGGAAAACAACGCGAAGGGCACAATCCAGCGCTCCGAGGACGGGCACCAAAAATGAGCGGCAGGGATATTGTCGATGCTGTCAAGCATGGTGAGATCTGGCTCAACTTGAGACGCGCCGGCGACGAGATTGCTGATCTCGAACACATTTCCGGAACGATTTTCGATAGCATTGACAGCGCCATCGGCCAGCGCACAACCAAGCACGATATGGGGTTGTTGATCTCTTCCCCGAACGTACAGGTGCACTACCATCTGGACATACCGATGGTGGCCCTGTTCCAGCTGCGCGGGCGCAAACGTCTTTGGCTGTATCCGCGCAGCGAAGAGTTTGCACCGCCCTCCTATGTGGAGGATATCGTGCATATGAAACGTGAAGAAGACCTGCCATTTCGCAATCACTTTGACGAACAGGCTCAACTCATTGATTTGGTCCCCGGCATGGCGATTACCTGGCCGCAACTGGCCCCGCACCGGGTCCAGAATGCGAATTGTGTCAATGTCTCTTTGTCGTGCGAATATATGACAATGAACAGCCTGGTGAATGCCAATGCGGCCTACACAAACGCCTTTTTGCGGGATCGCATGAATCTTTCACCAAAGCTGCCCAATCAGGTTGGCGCTGTGACGTATAGCAAGGCGGCGTTCGCGCAGATACACAAGAAACTGAGTCCGCGTGGACCGCGTCGGTCCCCCACACCAATTACTTTCGAACTGGATACTTCCAAAGAAAACTGCGTGAAGTCCCTCTGGGGAGAATAGGTTTTACTTGCCAATCGCAGCAAAAGCTACACACTGCGCCGCATTGAGTTGATGCGGGGAGACTAATGAAACAGGTCTTATTTTTAGTGGCGTCGGCATCCGTGCTGCTCGCTGGGTGTGGCAGCGGAAGCGGCGATGATAGTGACGCAGCCGATACGATTGAAATCAATCGCAATCCATATCCATCCACCTATTCGGCGTATCCTTCGACAACGACGCTGATCAAAGACGCGACGATACTAGACGGAGTTGGTGGTGAGTTTGCAGGCGGGGACATTCTCCTCGTCGACGGAAAAGTCTCCGAAATTGCTGAAGAGATCACAGCACCAGATGGCGCGACAGTGATAGATGCGTCAGGCAAATGGGTTACCCCCGGGATTATAGACAATCATTCTCACCTTGGCGTGTATCCAAGTCCGAGCGTCAGCGCCCATGGCGATGGCAACGAGATAAGCGGCGCTGTCACAGCCGAAGTCTGGGCCGAGCACGGCATCTGGCCGCAGGACCCGGGATTTCCACGCGCCCTCGCTGGCGGCGTCACATCTCTGCAGATCTTACCCGGCTCAGCGAATCTGTTCGGCGGTCGGGGTGTTACACTCAAAAATGTACCGGCACGCACGGTCCAGGGAATGAAGTTTCCGGACGCGCCTTACACGCTGAAAATGGCCTGCGGTGAAAACCCAAAGCGCGTTTATGGCTATGGTGGCGGACGCTTCCCAGGTGGCGCACCATATTCCCGAATGGGTAATGTTGCAGGCTATCGCATGGCTTGGGCAAAAGCGGTCGAATATAAGCGCAAATGGGATAAATATGCTGATGAAGGCGGCGATCCGCCCGCTCGGGATCTCGAACTCGACACCCTGATGGGCGTCCTGAACGGCGACATCCTGGTCCATATGCATTGCTACCGCGCTGATGAAATGGCTCAGATCATGGATCTGAGTGAAGAGTTTGGCTACAAAGTCACGAGCTTCCACCACGCCGTGGAGAGCTATAAAATCGCTGACAAATTGGCTGACTATGGCGCCTGCTCATCAATGTGGGCAGACTGGTGGGGCTTCAAGATGGAAGCCTATGACGGCATTCGCGAAAACATCCCAATGGTTCACAAAGCTGGCGCCTGTGCCATCGTTCATTCCGACAGCGACATAGGCATTCAGCGGCTTAACCAGGAAGCCGCGAAAGCGCTTTCCGATGGGCGCCGCGCAGGCATTGATATTTCAAAGGCCGATGCCTGGCAGTGGCTGAGCGCAAATCCCGCAAAATCACTCGGCATCTTCGAACAAACCGGGTCGCTCGAAGCGGGCAAGTCTGCAGATCTGGTAATCTGGTCTGGCGACCCGTTCAGCGTTTATGGACAGGCTGAGCAGGTCTATATTGACGGCGCACTAATGTATGAACGCGGCAATGAAGCAATCACGCCACTGATGGATTTCGAGCTTGGACAACCAGGTGAAGGAGACTTGAAATGATCCGCACACTTCTTCTCTCGACGGCCGCGGTGTTCGGCATGGCTGCCGCCGCTGCCGCCCAGGACGTGGCCATTGTAAATGCCAAAGTCTGGACCGGCACAGATGCCGGCACCCTGGAAAATGCGACGGTCTACATAAGTGATGGCACGGTCCAGGGCTTGGGAGTCAATTTCGCTCCGCCCAGCGGGACGGCAATCATCAACGCGGATGGCAATTGGGTAACCCCTGGCATAATCGCGCCGTTCTCACGCGTTGGTACCGTTGAAGTCGGCGCCGAGGACTCGTCAAATGATACCAGTGCTGGCGGATCACCGTTCTCAGTCGCCTTACGCGCGGCGGACGGTTTTAATCCAGCTGCCACGACGATTGACGTGACCAGAATCGAAGGCGTGACGCAGATCGCAGTCGCGCCGGCCAATGGCGCTTCCATGATCGCCGGTCAAGGCTTCATCGCCAACACATCGGGCCGCTTCGGCTCGATCAAAGACGAACGGGCGTTCATCTATATCGACATGGGGGAAGGTGGTGCCGGGCTCGCGGGTGGATCAAGGCCCGCTGCCTGGGCAGCGCTCAGAGGCGCGTTTGCGGATGCACGCGGATACCCGGCGCGCTTCATGGCACACAATGAAGGCGACACGCTGACCCGCGCTGATGCGCAAGCGTTTGGCGCGGCGGTTCGTGGCCAGCAATTGATCCTTGTTTCAGCGCACCGCGCCAGCGACTTGCGTCTGATCATGGATTTTAAGAGGGAGAACCCTAATCTCGATCTCGCGATTGTCGGCGCCGATGAGGGCTGGCTCGTCGCGGATGAGCTTGCGGCCGCCGGTATCCCGGTGATCGTTGACCCCTTCTCCAACTTGCCCGCGAGCTTTTCGCAACTCGGCGCGACCAGCCGTAATGCAGAGCGTTTGATCGCGGCCGGTGTGCCGACCGCGTTCGCGCATCTCGGCAATAGTGGCCACCAAGCCCGCCTGGTCTTGCAGTCAGCGGGTAATGCCGTTGCGAATGGTGTCAGCTTTGATGATGCGATGGCGGCGATGACGGTTGTCCCCGCCGCCATTTTTGACCTGGATGACGTTGGTTCCATCGAACGCGGCAATAGCGCTGATCTGGTGATTTGGGACGGTGACCCGCTCGACGTGACCAGCGCGCCGACGGCGATCTTTATTGATGGCGCTGTACAGTCATTGGAGAGCCGTCAGACCAAACTCCGCGATCGGTACCTCGATCTCGACGAGTCCGAACGACCGCTGGCTTATAAACGCTAATCGCCCTTAAACGCCGGGTCTCGTTTCTCCAGGAAAGCCTGGATCGCTTCGGCCTGATCGCGGGTCGTTGACGCATAGGCGAATTGATCGCGGTCCATAAAACTCGTCGCGTGGCCAAGCGGCATCGCAGCGACATTGATCGCTTGCTTGGTCATGCGCAGTGCGATGGGCGGCACTTTGGCATACCGCTCAGCGAGCGCGAGCGCACCGTCCAAAGCCTCGCCAGACTCTGTCATCTCGTCTGCCAAGCCCCAATCACGCGCCATGTCAGCTCCACAGCGTTCACCGAGAATGGTGAATTGCTTGGCCCGAGATGGCCCCACTAATGCAACTGTACGCGGATTTGTTTGCCAACTCATATTCATGCCAAGCGGGATCTCCGGCAGCCTGAAATACGCATCTTTCGCGACCACACGGTGATCACAAGCCACTGCCAAAGCAACGCCGCCGCCGATACAATAACCTTCAATCGCGGCGATGGTGATTTGTTCCAGCGCCTCCCAGGCCGCGCACATATCGGGCCCAAGCTTCCAGGCTTGGCGTTGCTCTAGCCGCGATTGCTTGAGCATGGCTGTCCAATCAGGGTCCTTCAAGTCTGCGCCTGCGGTAAAAGCTCCGCGACTGGTCAGCACGACAACATTGCTTTCAGTGTCCGCGATCAGGAATCGCGCCACATCGATCAATGCTTGCATGGTTTTCAGAGACAGAGCATTGCGACCATCGCCGCGATCCAACGTGACCGTAGAAATCGCTCCAGTCCGAGTCAGCTCCACACTATCTCCGAACCGCTGGCTCATTTGCTCTTGGAAACGTTGGCGACCCGCTCCAGCGCCTCGATATTTTGGATATAACCGGCTTCTTCGGGAATGTGCAGGCATGGCGCGCCAGACTCGTCCTTGCCGATGACAGGAAGGACAGTGACAACTTGCTCGGAAGCGAAACGGTCCAACGCCGCCGCTGTGTTCTCAGCCTCCGCCAGCTTGCCAAGGTTCATTCGAGTTGGGAATATAATTGTCGCCGCATCCTCTGCTTCCATGTCGAGCGCTTGCTGCGGCCCGAGCCAGATGGCTTCAGTGGTTTCGCGACCATCCTGTTCAGCCACTTGCCCGGGTGGGGTCGCGGCCAGGTAGAAATGCGTGTCGAAGCGTTTGGGCATCATGGTTGGCGTGATCCAGTGGCCAAAATGAACCAAAGCATCGAGCGCCAGCACAAGATCATACCGCTGCATCAGCTCCAGGAAGCTCTGCTCCCGTAGATCAACCGCACCGCGCATCGGGTTCAAGGCGTCTGCGATATCTCGTCCAACCAGAGCCGCACCTGCGCCCCGCGCTGCTTTTGGTCGCGCGAGTATGATACCTGCTTCTTCATAGGCTTCCCGAATGGCTGAAATGCGGGCGGCTTGTTCTGCGGTGTCGTAATCACCGTCTGTCCATTCGGACCACGCCGCATCGCTGTCTTCGTCATGCGCCTTGCCGCCCGGAAACACCAGCGCGCCAGATGCGAAGTCAATCTCGTAATGGCGCTTGACCATCAGAACCTGCAAATCTGGATCGTCACGCAATAGCAGGATGGTCGCTGACAGACGCGTGGGGGCTGGTTCAGACATGGGCGCTCCGGAAACAAGTTCGATCAAATTTGACGAAAATCCACACATCAACGTGCGCGTGATTTCAACTATGTTTGTCTAAGTAAGATGCTTGTCGCAACGTCACGGAAGCAGAATGCGCCCTTCACAATATCACCAGTTCGAGACCGCCCCCACAGCTGCCGCCCGCAATCGGTTGCTGCCCGTCATGCACCTGGAGACGGGTGAAGCGGTCCTATTGTTTGCTGAAACCGAAAAGCGCTTCGAAGAGCGTGCGGTTTTCGGCCGGACGGCCCCCGCTGCAGAAAGCAGCGAGGCCGTCTCACCGGCTCAATGGATGGCTGGACATATCGAAGCCGTCGCTCACGATGCACATAGCCGCACCACCGAACGCCCGCTTATTGTTGAGCTGCCACTCGTT
>CAYGUD010000126.1:3872-6457 GCA_964352865.1 uncultured Hyphomonas sp. | reverse complement strand
AAGGCCAGGGGCATTGTGTCTTCCGGATTGTTCGCGACAGCGATATTGAGATCGAAGAAGAAGCCGAAGATCTGATCGCGGAATTTGAAATTCTATTGAAGCAGCGTCGCCGAGGCCGGATTGTGCGCATTCACCTGGATTCAGATGGGCCAGAATCATTGCGCGAATTCATCTGGCGCGAAATCGGTGCGGAAGCCCGCGATGTTGCGCTTCTGGATGGCCTTCTAGGGATGAAGGATCTGTCGGGTCTGATTATCAAGGACCGCCCGGACTTACTGTTTCAACCGTTCGAAGCGCGGTTCCCGGAACGGATCAGAGAGATGGGCGGTGATTGTTTTGAAGCGATCCGCGCCAAGGATATTCTCGTCCATCATCCATATGAGTCTTTTGACGTCGTCGTGCAATTTATCCGTCAGGCGGCGCGCGATCCGAATGTCGTCGCGATCAAGCAGACGCTTTATCGGACCACATTAAACTCGCCGATTGTTGCGGCGCTGGTCGAAGCGGCTGAGGAAGGTAAGAATGTCACCGCCCTGGTTGAGATCAAGGCGCGTTTTGACGAAGAAACCAATCTCCGTCTGGCGCGTGATCTTGAACGCGCTGGCGTTCAGGTTGTGTACGGCTTCATCGATTACAAAACGCATGCGAAAGTTTCGCTGATCATTCGCCGCGAGGCCGATGGTTTGCAGACCTATACGCATTTCGGGACGGGTAATTACCACCCGCTTACCGCCAAGATCTATACTGACCTTGCCTTGTTTACAGCCGACCCGGCGATGGGCCGCGATGCGGGCCGTTTATTCAATTACATCACCGCCTATAAAGAGCCGCCTGAACACGGACCGGAGCTTGAGAAAATCATCATGTCGCCTTTCGCGATGGAAGATTTTCTGATCGATCACATTAAAAAAGAAGAGCGCGCCGCGAAGGCTGGCAAACCGTCAGGGATATGGGCGAAGATGAATTCCCTTGTCGACAAGGACGTCATCGACGCCCTGTACAAGGCCAGTCAAGCGGGGGTTCCGATTCGTCTTGTGATCCGCGGGATTTGCTGTTTACGACCCGGGGTCCCAGGATTGTCGGACACGATCCAGGTCAAAAGCCTGGTTGGGCGCTTCCTGGAACATTCTCGCATCGTCTGCTTCGCCAATGGTGAGAGCCTGCCATCGCCCCGGGCCAAAGTCTTTATGTCGTCTGCGGACTGGATGGATCGCAATTTGAAGCGCCGCGTGGAAGCGCTGGTTCCGATCGAAGTTCCGACTGTGCACCGACAAGTGCTCAATCAGATCATGGTTGCCAGTCTCAATGATGATGAGCAGAGCTGGGAGATGAACGGGGATGGGTCTTACACCCGCGTGCGGGCCAGTGACTCTGATGCCGGGTTCAGCGCCCACCGTTATTTCATGGACAATCCAAGCTTGTCTGGGCGGGGCAGCGCCCTGGTGATCAGCGAACCGCCGCGACTGGCGCCCCGCAAGCGTGAGCGAAAATTGAAATGAAACCGTCCGAAAAAATCGCCGTTATTGATATTGGATCGAATTCCTGTCGCATGGTGATCTACGAGCAATCAGGTGCTGCGTTGATTCCCTATTTCAATGAGAAGACTATGGCGGGGCTCGGTCGCGACTTATCGCAAACGGGACGTTTGTCGCCGAGTGGACAGGAATTGGCATTGAAGACCTTTCATCGTTTCCGCGCCATTACATCCAGTTTGAGCATCAGTAATATTCGCGCCGTCGCAACGGCGGCCGTGCGAGAAGCCAGTGACGGTTCAGACTTCAAGCTGCGTGCTGAAAAAATTCTTGGCGTTCCGATCAAGGTCCTTACAGGCGCCGACGAAGGCAGAATGTCAGCTCTCGGCGTGGAAGTCGGCTTCATCAATCCGGGTGGCATGATTGCTGATCTCGGCGGCACGAGCATGGAATTGCGGCCGCTTGGCGGAGAAGCCAAGGGCGAGTCCTTCCTTGTCGGGCCTTTGGCCCGCGAAGGAGACGCACAATTGTCGTTCAGCAAACGCCTGAAAGCGATCAAGAAGATAATTGCCAAGAGCAAGTTCACGGTGCCGTCGAGCAAGGGGCATGTATACGCGGTGGGCGGTGCCTGGCGCAACGTCGCCGCAGTGCACATGATGCTCAGGAACTATCCTTTGCGAGTCGCGCATGGCTACCGCATGTCGATCGAAGACGTTGAGGATGTGATCGAGGCTGCTGAGCTCGCACAATCTGACAAACTGACACGCGAACAATTGCTCGGTGTTTCCAAGCGGCGGTTCGATACGCTGCCTCATGCAGCCTTGCTGTTGAAAGGGTTGATGCAGCAAATCGAGACCAAGAATGTGGTGTTTTCTTCCTTCGGTTTGCGTGATGGTGTTGCAGCGGAAGGCCTGGCGATCAGCGGCAAAGCAGGCCTGCTGGATGCAGTGCCATTATTCCTGCGATCGTCCCCGCAAAGTCAGGTGTTCGGGCAAGAGCTGTACAGTTTCATCCATCCGATGGCGAAGTATTTTAATCGAAATGAAACTCTGCTGCGGGCGATTTGTCTGATGGCCGATGCCGGAGCGCGGATGCACCCGGATCATCGCGCCC
>CAYGUD010000126.1:0-3862 GCA_964352865.1 uncultured Hyphomonas sp. | reverse complement strand
ATTGCCATCATTGAGCCATTCCGAACGTTTGTTTGCAGCGCACGCAACCGCCTCGCGCTACACGTTCAAGTTCCTCGAAGACCCACGCTATGCGCGGCTTCTCGGGATGGGGGCGAAGCGACGGTCAAAAGTTCTCGGCACAGCGATGCGTCTGGCCAGTGTCTATTCAGGCCGTTCGGGTCCGATCCTGGCCACGGCGAGAATTGCAGTTGAGGACAAAACCCTCTGCATGCGCGTCGAACGGGACTATGCCGACCTGGTCTCGGAAACCGTCGAGCGTCGTCTGGCGCAACTGGCCGGGCTGATGAAGCTGCAGCCCCGTCTGCTGATTGAATAGGCTAGAGCTCGAACAGTCGAACGTGACCGTTTTCAAATGATAAAGCCAGCTTCCCTAACAAGAGCGCTTGCGCCTTGCGACCAAACAGATCGTAGCGCCAGCCGCTTAGCGCAGCGATATCGCCAGACGTCTCTCCGCGGGCAAGTTTTTCAATATCAGCTGCATTAGCGATCAGGCGCGGGACGACATTCGATTCGTCGCTGACGGCCTTCAGCAACACTTTCAGCATTTCCGGTGCACCGGCAGGCATTTCTGGATTGTGTTGGCGCTTCGGCAATTGCGGTGCGAAGGCGTCAGGATCGGAGGTCGCAGCTTGGACAGCCTCCATCAATCCTTCAGCATATTTAGACCGTATAAAGCCTTTCGGGACAGCGCGCAGGCGTTCGAATGCTTTTTCCGATTGCGGTTTTTGATCCGAGATCTCCTGGATCGCATCATCTTTCAAAATCCGGCGGCGTGGTTTGTTGAACGATTTTGCTTTCTCTTCACGCCACCCGGCGACGGCCGCGAACACGGCCGCATATTCCTTGTTCGGCTTGCGCATTTTCAGACGCTTCCAGGCATTCTCAGGTGACGTGTCATAGAGTTGCGGATCTACGAGATCAGCCATCTCGGATTCGACCCAGGCGTAACGGTCTTGCTCTTCAAGCTGCTTGAGCATGATCACATAAGCATCGCGCAAATGGGTGACATCGCCCATCGCATAAGTCAGCTGCTTGTCGGTTAGCGGACGGCGCTTCCAATCGGTAAACTGGCTGGATTTATCGACTTTGCGTTTCAACACGCGCTGAACCAGATTGTCGTACGAAACGGAATCGCCAATACCGAGTGCCATTGCGGCAATCTGGGTGTCGAAGATCGGAGCAGGTGGGTGCCCGATCAGGCGGTTAAAAATTTCAATATCTTGCCGCGCAGCATGGAACACCTTTGGCCGGTCGGGTTCGGCAATCAGCTGCAGGAAGGGGCCTATGTCGAGATCCTCAGACATTGGATCGATAATCACTTCATAACCTTCGCAAGAGGCCTGGATCAGGCACAATTCCGGCCAATAGGTGGTTTCACGGTGGAACTCAGTGTCGACGCAGAGAAATGATCCCTGGGACAAGCGTTCGCACGCTCTATCTAAGTCATCCTGGTCTGTAATGGGGGTAAGCTGCTCGCGATTCATCCGACCGGCCCTAAAACAAGCCGCCGAAAAAGGCGAGGAGAATGCTGCAAATTAACCGGGCCTATCCGGTTTTTCTACGTAATAATGATCTTCGTTTCAGGTTCACATCCTGTCCACCCTCCGAGACAGGCTGGGTGTCGGCCATCGCGATTGATGGATCAGACTCCCTGACAATCCAGTCTTCGGCTTCTGGCTCTGTTTCTGCGCTGGAGCCCCGCATGGCCGTTACGATATCGGTCAAGCTGGCATTGGCCGCGGCATCAATATCTTCACCATCGGCGACGTTCTGACTCGACGGCCGAGCACTCGCTGCAAGGTTTCGGAACCGCATCCGCATCGGAGTCGAGACGGCGCTACCAAAGGCGATACATTCCCGGTCGGCGAGCGAAGACAGAAAGGCGAGGGTGGAGCGTGAACCGTTCGAAATCGCTTTGCGCATGACATCCTGGTCAGCATCATTGCCAAGCCGCAGCGAGAACACTGTGTTGCATTGAGACAGAATGGTCGGATCGAGTTCATTCGGGCGCTGCGTGATGATCGCCAGGGAGACGCCATATTTCCGGCCTTCTTTCGCGATCCGGGCGATTGCACCTCGGGTTGGTGCAAAGCCGCTGGAAACGTCCGCGGGAATGTAACGGTGCGCTTCTTCACAGACCACAAGTGTTTTGACGCGCGATTGGCTGGCCAGGGCAATATCAAATGCCAGACGGCACAAGACAGAGGCCACCGAATTGACCACTTCAGACGGGATGCCGGACATCTGGAAAACCGTGATCGGCTTTCCATCAAGCGGGACGCGGTAAATATTAGAGAGCACGTCCTCAATACGGTCCGTGGCATTATGCGAGCCAAACATGAAGCCGAAACGCGGGTCGGCGATGACCGCTTCCAGGCGGGCTTTCAAGTGCCGGAGAGTCAGCCGTCTCAAAGCACCATCGAGAGACCCGATCTCTTCGTCGAGCAATTTAAGCAAGTCGGCGAGACGGTAAGGGACAGGCGTGTCGGCTGTAAAAGAGGCGCCGGTGGAGGACTTTCGGAGCACGCCGGAACCTTCGCCATAGCGATAGACGGATTTGGCTTTCGGAATAAACTCACGCAAAGCGTCGAGCTCTTCTTCAGACCCTTCGCGGCCCCGGAAGACTACTTGTTGAAATTCTTCCAGAGTCAGCAGCCAGAATGGCAGATCGAGCGTGTCAGCGGTGATCGTAATGGCTTTCGGGCCGAATGCGCTTGTATACTCATTGTGCGGATCAAGGATCAGGATGCGCTGATTGAGCTTATGTTTGGCGATCAGGTGCAGGATCAGCGTGACAGCCGTAGACTTACCTGTACCTGTTGTGCCGACGACCGCGAAGTGGCGTGATAACAATGCGTCGACAGAAACGACGGCAGGAATATCAGACGCCTGGCTGAGCGAGCCAATCGTGACTGCCGATTTGTCACTGGCTTTGTAGATCGTACTCAGGTCTTGCTTACGGATTCGGTGCGCAATGGCTCCGATATGGGGATAGTTCGAGATGCCGCCTGAAAATACAAACCCACGATGCTGGTCGGGTCTGACTTCTCCGGATAATTCGACGGAGAGAATGATCGCACCTTCGACGCCCTTACTCTGCGCCATATGATCATTCTCGACATTATAGAGCAGGCCGACGACTCGATTATCGCCGGTCTGGATCGAGATCAGCTGACCAACAGCCCAATATTCGCCCGTCGCTTCGCTTTTCTGCGCGAATGCGGAGATTTTGGCCTCGGTTCCGTTACATTCGACCACGCGGCCTTGGGCGCGATTGCGGATTTCGGGCTTGGCGTCGGGCTTGGCGGCCGGTTCAGGCTGTAGATTCGTCATCTTGTGAGTCTCTCCGAGAGGCCTGAAAAAGCCGTTAATGTCGCGGTCTAATTGAACAGATGATGGATCCTCTTGACATTCCGAGCCCGGCAACGCCAAAAGCCGCCTTTATTTCACGTCCCAAACGGAGCGTATCATGCACGCTTATCGCAGCCACACTTGCGGCGAACTTCGCCAGTCCCATGTCGGAAAAACCGTCAAATTGTCCGGATGGCTGCACCGCCGCCGTGACCATGGCGGTGTCATGTTTATTGATCTGCGCGACCATTACGGCCTGACCCAATGCGTGTTCGATCCGGATTTCCCGGCTTTCGCGGTGGTTGAGCGTCTGCGCACTGAAAGCGTCATTACGATTGAAGGCGAAGTCCTGGCCCGCGCCGCTGACCTCGTGAACCCGAACCTCGACACAGGCGAAATTGAAATCCGCGTCAAAGAAGCCAGTGTTCAGTCTGAAGCGGCTGAGCTGACGCTGCCGGTCTTCGGTGAGCCTCCTAACCCTGAAGATATC
>CAYGUD010000125.1:0-6462 GCA_964352865.1 uncultured Hyphomonas sp. | reverse complement strand
AAACAGCTTCAGGGCCGGAGAGCCACTCAAACTTGACGCCTTCTTCCTCGGCATTGGCCACTTCGCGCTGCGAGCCGGGCATGTTGGCGCGGTCGCGGCGATACAGGCAGATCACTGATTTAGCGCCCTGACGGACAGCCGTTCGAACGCAATCCATAGCCGTATCGCCGCCGCCAATGACCACGACACGCTTGCCATCAGCATTGAACGTGCCGTCTTCGAACGCTTCGACTGTGTCGCCAAACCCAACCCGGTTGGATGCCGTCAGAAAATCCAGAGCAGCGTGGACGCCCGTTGCGCCAACCCCTGGCAGCTTCAAGTCTCGTGCCTTGTAGACACCCGTCGCAATCAGCACTGTGTCATGGCTGTCGCGTATTTCGTTTAACGTAATGTCCTTGCCAACATCGCAATCAAACCGGAAGGAAATGCCGCTCTGTTCAAGATGTTTGATCCGGCGCTCAACAATGTCTTTCTCAAGCTTGAAACCCGGAATGCCATAGACCAGCAGACCGCCGCCGCGATCATAACGATCATAAACCGTGACCTGATAGCCTTTACGGCGCAATTGCTCCGCCGCGGCCAAGCCACCCGGACCTGCACCGATGATCCCTGCGGATTGGGCACGTTCGCGAGGCGGCTTAATCGGCTTGATCCAGCCTTTGTCCCATGCCGTGTCAGTGATATAGCGCTCAATCGAGCCAATCGTCACGGTGCCATGGCCGGATTGTTCAATCGTACAAATCCCTTCGCACAGACGATCCTGCGGACAGATCCGCCCGCAAATCTCCGGCATGTTATTGGTCGCGCTGGACACCGCATAGGCCTCTTCCAATCTGTCTTCGGCTGCGAGTTTTAGCCAGTCAGGGATATTGTTAGAAAGCGGACAGCCTTGCTGGCAGAATGGAACGCCGCACTGCGAACAGCGGGATGCCTGGGCTTTGGCGGCATTGCCAGCATAATCGCCATAAATCTCATCAAAGTCCGTTTTGCGGGTTTTGGCAGCACGCTTTTTCGGCATGGCGCGCTCGACTTTGATGAATTGCAGCATTTTTTCAGCCATAGCGGGCTCCCAGAGGTAGAAGCTTACTTATTATCTGCCCGAATTATGGCCGCAAGGGCAAAATCAACCTTTATATATTATTTCAATATATATATTGTGCACGTCAACCCAAAAAACCTCACCACCGTGGCTTTTGAATTCTATAATATATCAATTTGATAATATTAATTGCGCGTGCGCGCTGGCGCGATTTATGCGACGGGTCGGTCCATTGTATCAACCGTGGACGTTCAATGTCATTCCTACAACTCGCCATTATCGCCATTATTCAAGGCCTGACCGAATGGCTGCCCATATCTTCATCTGGGCATGTTCTACTGGCCGCAAACCTGTTCACGCTAGAGGGCCGGGATGAGCTTTTGATCAATGCCGTGTCCAATCTGGGCACACTGGCCGCGATGCTGATCTATTTTCGCAAAGACGTTGCGGCGGCGACGCTTGGCGGATTTGAACTGATCGGTGCTGGCTTCAAAAAGACGGCACTGTCGCGCGGCGCCAAACTGGCGCTTTGCATCATTGTCGCCACTCCGATCGCGTTAGTCGCGGCAATTGCGCATGAGATGTTTGTTCCAGACAGCATTCAAGCGCACCTGCGCAGTGTTTGGACCGTCGCAGGCGCGACCATCGGGTTTGGCCTTCTGCTTTGGTGGGCCGATGTCGCCGGCAGAAAAGATCGCACCGAAGCAGACATGACCCTCGGCCATGCCGTGCTGATTGGGGCGACGCAAGCGATTGCAGCGATCATTCCCGGCACCAGCCGGTCCGGCATCACAATGACAGCCGCGCGTGCGCTGGGTTATGAACGGACCGAAGCGGCACGATTCTCAATGCTGATCGGAGCGCCTATCCTGGCAGCTGCTGGGTTTTACGGCGCTGTCGGCCTGCTCGACGCAGAAACAGCTGGCGGCGTGGTAACTCTGCAAGACGGGATGATTGTTGCCGTCCTGGCCTTTATTTCCGGCATTGCATCCATCCATGCCTTGATGACGCTGCTGAAGCGGATGACGTTTCTGCCTTTTGTCATTTACCGGCTCTTGCTCGGGGCTGGCCTGATCCTGGCAGCGCCTGTTCTAGGGCTGATTTAGACCCGCATAAGCGCGCGAGACTTCGGCATTCAAATTGCAGTTGCCAATGGTAAATGTGACTTTTTATGCCAATTAGGGCGCTTATGCTTGCCATGTGCGTTCAACCCGAAAGACCCAGAGCTGATGAGCAATCAAATTTCTCCGATGGACCGCATTCGTTTCAGATTGGCGCGTGTCTGGAACCAGAATTTGCGCCAAAGCGTTCTGGAGCAGCCCGTGATCAGTTTTTCGTACGATGATTTTCCAAAATCCGTCGTCGATATTGGTGCCGCCGAACTCGAAAAACATGGCTTTCAGGGCAGCTTCTATCCGGCCGCATCGTTTTGCGGCGCGCATGAAGATGGTCAGGATTATTACACGCAGGAAGACATCGCTAGACTGCGCGCAAAAGGGCATGAGATTGGCTGTCACACACATGATCACGCCAATTTGTTGCGCCTGAACAATCGCGAAATTGACGATCAATTTGTTCGCAATCAGAAATTCTTCGATCCCATGCTGGAAAATGACCGGTTCGTATCGCTGGCCTATCCGTTTGGGAACGTCTCGCCGCGCGTCAAGAAAGTGGCTCAACAACGCTTTCCTGTCTGCCGCGGTGTCTGGAGCGGCGTGAACACCGGAATGATCGACATGGCACTTTTGAAAGTGGTTGGACTGGATCACCATCTGACCGTCGAACAGACCCGCGACTGGATTGAGCAGGCCCGTGCGGTCAATGGCTGGCTGATCTTCGTCGCGCATGACATTCAGAAACAACACTCACCATTTGGTGTCAGCCCGGAGCGCTACGCCGCGATTGTCGACACCGTTGCTGAATCCGGCATTGAAGTGCTCACCATTCGTGACGCAGCCGCAAAAGCAGTGGGCGACCCGACGCTTTCAGGACCGGCCTCTGGCACAGGACTGGCATGATCCTCGTGGTCAGACCAAAATACGAGAGTCCCGCACGATGACAGACACAACGCCTTCGCTATCGGTGATCATTACCAGCTACAATTACGAAGCCTTTATTGCGACCGCGATTGATAGCCTGCTGGCGCAAGATCCGCGCCCCGAGATCATTGTCGTGGATGATTGCTCGACAGATGGTTCACGTCAGATCGTCCGAGACTATGGCGACCGGGTTATTCCTGTTCTGCTGGAGGAAAACCAAGGACAAGGCGGCGCGTTCAATGCCGGCTTTGCGCACGCCACAGGCACATTGGTTATGTTCCTCGATGCCGATGACTTTATGCTACCTGGCGGCGCTGCACATATCCTGTCGAATTACGATCCTGACACCGCAATTTATCATTATCGCTTGAAATATACCGACGAAGACGGCAAGCTCTGGGGGCATTACCCCCCCTTGGAGAGCGCGCTCGCGGACGGCAATATCTCCGAACAGCTACGTACGATTGGCGATTATGCGGGCACAATCACGTCCGGCCTGGTCTTCGCCAGGAGCGCCCTGCAAAAGGTCATGCCGATGGATCCAGAAAGCTATCGATATGGCGCAGATGGATATGTGACAGCAACGGTTCCGCTCTATGGTGGCAGCGCGACATTTGATGAGCCAATGTCGGCCTATCGACTGCACGGCCGGCAACATTCGCAGTTCGCCAAAGCCTACGCGAAGCGCGCGAGATGGCGTGTCGAACACGCAAATGAACGATATGAATCAATCAAGACACATGCTCAAAAATTGGGACTAGATGTCGTCCCCGATCTCGGCGCGGCCGATGCAGGCACGATAAAGGAGCGTTTGATCTCCCTACTGTTTGAACCCGAACAGCACCCTTATCCCGAAGATACGATCGCAAATCTGTCTGCCCTGACCAAGGCGGCCTATACCGCGTCTGATGGCGCAGCTAAATCAACCGCGCGAACGATTTGGTGGGCATTGTTTAAACTCGCGCCGCTGGGCGCCAAGCGAACGCTGATGAGCTGGGACATTGATGCTGCAGCGCGGCCAGCATGGCTGCAATCCTTGGGGCGCAAGCTGCGCAGGCGCTCATCGGTAGAATAGTACCTGTTGGATCTCAGAGTAAATTGACGACGTTTCGCTTCTAAGCGGGCGCTGTCGGTTGTGTGCGTACGACCAGTCGGCCAATCAAACGCCGCCGGTCTCGGCCCGCAAATGCCGCGCCAGCAACATAGAATAGGGTGCCTTGCGCGTCGAATGGCCCCCACAGCACTGACTCTGTAAACGTATTGATCATACTGACCAGAACGATCACAGCAAAGGCGGCGACCACCATATCTGGCTTTTTGACGATCTTTGCGAGCATCTGCCAAACGACCCAGATCAAAGACGTGATGAAGAAAACCAGGCCAATATATCCAAGGTGAACACCCACCTCTAGATAGGCATTGTGGAAGGTCAGCTGCGTGCCGAACGGCTTGTGATCGTTTTCGTTCAGAGTTTGCGCGACGCCGCTATCATAATACCAGAAGCCTTCCATCCCGAGGCCGAGATATCTGTTCTGCTCTATCTGCTCACCGGCGGCCGCCCATAGGGCCGTCCGGCCCGTCAAACTGGTATCCTTACCAAACACCCCGAGAAATTCGTCGAGGACCGCCTGATCAACAAAGACCAGGGCGCCATAAACCAGAGCCAATGAAAAACCGACGCCGAGCAAGAACAAGACGGTCCGGATGTTCTGGATCCGGCTCAAGTCCAGAAACACCACGCGCGCGAACAATATGATCATACTGGAGCAGATCAGAAAGAGCAGCGCCGTGGTCGAGTTTGCCATCACAGTAATAAATGCCATGACCAGCGCGAAAAAGAGTGCAGCCATCCGGATCAGCGGGTGCTCTTGGTTGTCGAGCGCAAAAGAGAAGCACAGGATAAAGCCCATCAACATGTGCGTCGCCAGGTTATTCTTACTGGCATATGGACCGCCCATATCCATCGGATTTGGCGTTATCAACACAAACAGCGATGTGATCATCGCGGTAATCATCATACAGCGCAGAATTTGCCGCGGCGTGTATCGTGCCGCGAGAATGATAATGATCAGGGTCGAGGTTAGATACAGGAGTGCTGTTCGCAGCGCGGCATCCGGAAACGGCGCCCAGAACACCGAAAGTACGGCAAGAACCTGCAACGGAAGCAACCAGAAAGATCGCGCGATATTGGCCACTGTGTTTCGAGAATCGAGAACCAGAAAACTCAAGAAATAGAGCACAAACAAATAGCGTAGCGCGGACACAGCCGCGCTTTCCATAGGCAGAAATGTGATCACAAACCAAATGATGAGCATACCCTGCTCCCACAGCTTTCCGCCTTTGAAAGGCAGGTAAACTGCGCCTAGCGTTTGCGCGGCAGCGGGATTGGAATTTGCGACCATTTATTGGATTCTACTCTAGGCTTCTGGCTTTAACAGCAATCATCGTGCCGCTTTTAGACCGGGACGCCTAGTTAATAAACCGGTGGCCACTGCATTGATTTGGCACAATAGACCGTGTCCCGACACTTTTTTGGTGGCGTCTTGGCACAATCGTCCTTTTATTGGGGGCTGCAGTTCGAAATGAGGGGACCACTGGTCCTGCCAATCTGATCAGGTGAGCCATGACGCGCAGAAAAGAAAAGAAAAGCGAAAGTCTCGATATCCGACTTCCATATGAGCAGAAACGCGAATTCATGGAAGCGACGCGGCAAAAAGGAGAGACAGCGTCTTTGGCTCTTCGTCGCTATATCGCCGCCTATATAGAGGAAGCACGACTGGCCGAACAACCTAATACGGTCCAGGAGATTACCATGACCCTCGCACGACACCGATTTAAAACCTTGGCAACCGCCGCAGGCGCCGCTCTGGGCGTCTTTTCAATCACAGCCCTCCCGTCTGCGGCTGATTCCAAAGTTTTCGACGCTCTGGACAAAAATAGTGACGGCGTGATCACCGAAGGCGAAATCGCACCCGGGCATGACGCCGACATCATCGCCAAGCTGGATACGGACAATTCCGGCGGGGTTAGCCGCGCCGAGCTTGAAGCCGCCGGTAATCGTGTTGAGATCAATCAGACCGAAGATGAAATCGGTGAGAATGGCGAGACCATTACGAAGAAGACCGTCAAAGTCCTGCAATTCTCCGATGAGGCCGGAAGCGACCTCCACGGCGAATTGAAAGTGGAGTCGAACAAGAAAGTCGTCATCAAGCGGATTGATGCTGGTGATGAGCTTTCTGAAGCTGATCTGGACGCCTTGATCGAGGAAGCCTTGTCAGACGCTGGCCTCGAAGAGGAAAACGTCGAAATCATCGTCAAAAAGCATATCCGCAAAGACGAAGACGGGCAGCAGGAATAGATCGAAGCACTGACAATGAGACGGCT
>CAYGUD010000124.1:0-6463 GCA_964352865.1 uncultured Hyphomonas sp. | reverse complement strand
ACGCAAGGTTATTGCCTATCGGGCAAAATCTGAAAGCTCGAAAAAGTGGATCGAGCGCCAATTGTCTGATCCCTATGTGCAGCAGGCCCAGACGGACGGCTATCGAGCCCGCGCGGCGTACAAACTGATCCAGCTCGACGAGCAAATGCGATTGTTAAAACCGGGCATGCGGGTTGTTGACCTTGGCTGCGCGCCAGGGGGGTGGTTGCAAGTCTGCATCCGTCGCGGGATCAAGGAATTGGTCGCGATTGATCTGTTGCCGGTCGAACCGATGGCCGGGGCCTTCATTGTTGAAGGCGATGTTAATGAACCAGATGATGTTGCTGAGATGCTGACCGGCTTAACCGGACCGCCAGATCTGGTGCTGTCTGATATGGCGGCGAATACGACGGGTCACAAACAAACGGACAGTTTGCGCACCGCAGCGCTCGCCGATATGGGACTCGATTTTGCGCTGAAACACCTGGTGAGAGGCGGTGCTTTCTGTTCGAAAGTATTCCAGGGCGGCGCGACACAGGACATGATGGTGATCCTGAAAGAGCAGTTTAAAACCGTTAAACATATCAAACCTCCGGCCAGCCGTGCCGGGTCGCCGGAGCTGTTTGTGGTGGCCAAAGGCTTTCGTGGTCGGTGATGGATCAGGACCTCGATCCTGACGAAGCATTTCCAGACGTTCGGTCTAGCGCCAGAACCGCGCTGATCGTGACGGTCATCCTCGCGATAATTTATGGCGTGACGTTTTCGATCATGGGCAGTTCATCTCGAGCCGGGACGCTGGATCTGTGGGCCAGCCTCGGGCTCGGGGGCGCGCTCTTATTGCTAAGCTATATCGACCTGAGAACCGGCCTTTTGCCGGATATCCTGACCTGGCCACTGGTCGCTTTCGGACTCGGTTATGCGACACATCAGGGTGTGCTGCTTGTATCCCTTGTGGGCGCAGTCATGGGATATGCGTTGATTGCCGGGATCGGCCTGTTTTGGCGCCGCGCCAAAGGCTATGAAGGTATCGGGCTGGGCGATGCCAAGCTTCTTGCCGCTGGTGGTGCCTGGGTCGGCGCTTATGGCTTGCCAATCGTCTTGCTCGTCGCCTCGGGCGCTGGGCTGATCGTCGCGCTGATCGCGGCGCAGGGATCCCGCGCTTCACATGAGAAAGCAGCAATTGTCTTTGGGCCATGTCTCGCTTTGGGGGTCTGGGTCGTGTGGTGCGGCCTGACGCTGCCCGTCATATAAATGTGAATATTCAGGTGTAATCCACTCCCTCAGTATTAACCTGAGCGAGAAGGTTGATATTTACAAAAAAGCAAGCGTGACAAAGCACTACGCAGGTGCGTATGGTATAAGTTAACCCCGGTGATTGAGGAGAATATTCGATGCCGAGCGCCGCTGATACGGCTCTTGAGAGACTGGTGAGTGTTGAACGACCGGCGCGTCTGGTGGTTGAATGCGTGCTGACGATTGTCCTGGCATTGCTATTTGCCCGCCTCGCCTGGCTGGTGGTTTCGCCGTCAAACTCAGTCGCAACTTATACACAGCGCCCCTTGCCGTCACCGATGCGCGGGGCAGCCAGCGTGCTCGCGATTTCGGCGGATAGAACGCTTCTGGTACGCGCCAATCCTTTTCAGCAGGGTGAGGGAGATGTGATTGTTCAGGATGTTCCTGAAACGAATCTCAATCTCGACCTCGATGGGCTGAGAATGTCTACTGAGGGGGGCGAGTCTGGCAATGCCATCATCCGTACCCCGGACGGCATTGGAAAGAATTACAGCGTTGGCGACGAAATCCTTGCCGGGGTTTCGTTGGAGCGGATCTTGTCCGACCGCGTGATCATCAATCGGGATGGCGCCGATGAGACTCTGATGCTGGGCGGACGCGGAGCAGGGCTATCTGTGATTACGGACGATTCTCAAACCGCTTCCGCGGCCGATCTTGGCGCGCGAGTCGAAGATGACACGCCAAGACCAGATCCCGTGATCATCGAGGCGCAAATCGACGCCCCCGAAATATTGTTGAGCAGCGTCAATGCCGGGCCCGTCCGAGTGAATGGCGAAATTAGCGGCTATCGCCTGGACCCGATTGGCAGCCCTGCTATCATGCAGGAAGCCGGATTGGCCCCGGGGGACGTCTTACTGCAAATTAATGGCACTTCAGTTACGCGTCTGGATACAACTGACGTGATTGACCGCATCATGGCGGCCGAAACAGTAGAATTGACAGTAAACCGCAACGGATCGGAACAAACCATTCGTTTAAGGTTCGGTGAGTAAGGTACGAATCATGAAGAAGCTAATAGTGGCATCGGCTCTGGCGCTTAGCGTCCAAGGTTTTGCTGTCGCGGAGATGAACTCACCGCGCGCAGAACGCCACGTGCTTAGTCTGAATGACGTTGATATTACAGCATTAATTGACGATGTTTCGATTATTACCGGGTATACTTTTATCCTTCATCCGGACGTTCGCCGCACCAAAGTTACGGTCATGTCGCAGGCGCCGATGGAAACCAATGAAGTGTTTCAGGTTTTCCTGTCGACTTTGCGCGTTCATGGCTTCGCAGCGGTTCCTGCGGGCAAGGGTGTTTACCGGATCGTTCCGGAGCAAATGGCGATTGGCGACGCAAATGGCCGGGCAAATGGCCCGAATGCGTTCATCACTCAAGTGTTTAAACTCGATAATTTCAGTGCCGTAGAAGCGGCGCAAATGGTCAAGCCGCTGATCGATGCGCAAGGCCAGGTGGTCGCGAATGCGCGCTCAAATACTTTGGTTCTGGTCGATTATGCGTCCAACATGCCGCGTTTGCGAGAAATCGTTGAAGGATTGGACGAGAATGATCGTACAAAAGTCGAGACGGTAGAGCTTCGGAACGTTCCGGCGCGCGAAATTGAGGGCATTTTGACGGACCTTCTGGTCGATCGTGATGACAATCCCAATAATCGCTTTGAAGTTTCCGCTGCCTCGACCTCGAATTCAATTGTCCTGAAAGGCGATGAGGCGACGGTTGCCCGTGCCATCCGTGTCGCCCGGGAGCTCGATCAAACTGATCCCGTGCGCGACAGTCTTCGGGTTTTGGAGTTGAAAAATTCGAATGCTGAGGACATTGTGCCAATTCTTGAGCGGCTCGCAGAAACCATGGCAGAGCAGTCCTCGCCAGGCGAAGCGCAAGCGCCAGGGGCGACGATTGCGCACCACCAGCCGACCAATTCTCTCGTCATCAGTGCTTCGCCAGATACAATCCTGGCCATGGAGCGTGTGGTGGATGCGCTCGATAAGCGCCGCGCCCAGGTTCTGGTGGAGGCGATTATTGTCGAGATGTCTGACAGTACGGCGCGTGATCTTGGGGTGCAGTTCCTGCTCTCTGGAACCGGCGATTCATCGATCCCGTTCCTCAGCACGAATTTCTCGAACACCGCGCCGAACCTGCTTCAGCTCGCTGGCGCCGTGGCCGATCCAAGTGTATTTGGCGGCACCAATCCATTCACCGCGGGGGCTGTTGAGTCTCTGCTGAACCTTGATGGCGCCTCGTTTGGCGGCGGTGGCCGCAGCGGCGACACGCTATTTGGTGCGATTTTGACAGCAGTTGAGACCGACACAAACTCGAAAGTCCTGTCCAAGCCGTTTAACCTGACGCTCGACAATGGCACCTCCGAACTCCTCGTTGGGCAACAAATCCCAGTCGCGACGGGGGAGTCCCTAGGCTCAGACAATAGCAATCCATTCCGCACCGTGACGCGTCAGGATGTCGGGATCAAACTGAACGTCACGCCGCGTATTTCTGCGGATGACACGATCCATCTGGATATCTTCCAGGAAGTCTCCAGCATTTCGCCGACTTTGAGCGAGGGGCTGGATGATTTTGTCACCAATCTCCGCCAGTTCACGACGACTGTGCTCGCGGATGATGGCGAGATTATCGTCATTGGCGGCCTGATCGAGCGCTCGAACACAGTGGTCAATTCGAAAGTTCCTTTTGCGGGCGATATTCCGGTGGTCGGCAATCTTTTCAAATCTGAAGCGGTCAACAATGGCCGTACAAATCTGATGGTCTTCATCCGGCCAACGATTGTCCGCAATGCCGACGAAGCGCGCAGCGTGACGTCGAGAAATTATCGCTATATCCGCGCCGAGGAATTGCTGCGCGAAGGCGATGCCGAAGGTGTGTCTGAACTTGACGCCTTTATTTCGAGTGTTCTGGATGTCGAAATCGAAGATTCTCCCATGTTACGTGGGCGCGTGGAGTAGGCGGACCTCCGCACCTGCGAAAACGAATTAGAATTGAGAGTGAATTTGACGAATACCGATCTGTCCTATGCTTTCGCCCGTGATAAGGGCGTTGTTGTGCTCGAAGGGCAAGACGAGCAGATCAAGCTAGGCGTGCGCCATGGCGCGGATCCATTTTCGTTAATCGAGGCGCGGCGGGTTTTGCGCCGACCCCTGAAACTAGAGCAATTGGGCGCCCAGGATTTTGAGCGCGCGCTCACCGAGCATTATGCCCGTAAGGGTGTGTCTGGCGATGAAGCCGAAGCGGCGTTGGACAGTCAGGGCGGATTGGCCAGCCTGGTCGACGGTATCCCGGAAACAGCCGATCTGCTCGACGGCGATGATGATGCGCCGGTCATTCGCTTGATCAATGGCCTGATCTATGAGGCGGTGAATCGCAAAGCCTCAGACGTCCATATCGAGCCGCATGAAGACAATCTCTCTGTTCGCTACCGGATTGATGGCGTTTTGCAGGAAGTGCTGACCCCGTCACGCCGCCTGGCTGCCCCCCTGATCAGCCGGATCAAAGTCATGGCGCGGCTGGATATTGCCGAAAAGCGTATCCCGCAGGACGGCCGTATATCTCTCTCCATTGGTGGGCGCAGTATTGATGTCCGCGTCTCGACTCTGCCCAGCCGTTATGGCGAGCGTGTGACGATGCGTTTGCTCGACACGCGCAACGCTTTGCTGGGGCTGGATCAGCTCGGCATGGATGACGTGACGCTGGCCCGGATGCAGACCATTCTGGAACAACCGAATGGGATCACACTGGTCACTGGGCCAACGGGGTCGGGTAAGACAACCACGCTTTATTCTGCGCTATCGGTTCTGAACAATGGCGAGCGCAATGTGATGACGCTCGAAGATCCGATCGAGTACGGTCTGGACGGTATTTCGCAAACCCAGATGCATCACAAAGTCGGCCTGACATTCGCCGCGACTTTGCGCGCTATTCTGCGCCATGACCCGGATGTCGTGATGGTTGGTGAGATCCGCGATCTTGAGACCGCGAAAG
The DNA here is from genome assembly GCA_964352865.1 of uncultured Hyphomonas sp. Lineage (GTDB taxonomy): Bacteria > Pseudomonadota > Alphaproteobacteria > Caulobacterales > Hyphomonadaceae > Henriciella. The sequence goes on along the minus strand of CAYGUD010000124.1, from coordinate 1,197 downwards.
TGGCGTTTGAATTCGCCTCGACGGGCCGGCCGGTTCTGTCGACTGTACACACCAATAGTGCGGCTGGCGCAATCCAGCGCCTGCGCGATATGGGCATTGAACCTTATGTTATTGCAGCGACGCTGAAGGCGGTGATTGCCCAGCGTCTTGTCCGCCGCCTTTGCGAGCATTGCCGCGAGCCACATGCATCGACTCCGGAAGAGTTGGCGATGTTTGGTCTGGACGCCGCCAGCGCGCCGCAATTCTGGCGACCTGTTGGATGCATGGCGTGCGGCAATAGCGGTTATACTGGCCGTCTTGGCGTATATGAACTGATCAGTGTTGATGGCGCGTTGCGCGACTTGATCCGCGCTGATGGGTCCGAAGACGCGATCCAGGATATGGCGTTCAGTCGGTATGATACCTTGTTTACAAATGCCGGGCGGTATGTTCAGGCCGGTCAAACCAGTATCGAGGAAGTGCTCCGCGTCTGCCGCCGTGAGGAGGAGCGCTAGTCATGGCGGTCTTCGACTATGTGGCAATCGGAGCAGATGGCAAACGCGCCACAGGCGTGATCACGGCAGATTCCGCCCGATCAGCCCGTAAAGAGTTGCGAGTGCGCCAGCTCTCGCCGCTGGATGTTAAAGAGACCAAGAAAAAATCTGCTGGCAAGAGCGCTGGTAAAGGCTCCCTGTCGGGTAATGATCTGGTTCTGACCACCAGACAATTGGCCATGCTGATCAAGTCGGGGGCGACGGTTGAAGAAGCGCTCGGAGCGATTGCGGGCGAGGCTGAAAAGCCTGGTACCCGGCGTGTGCTGATGGGCGTGCGCGGCAATGTCCAGGAAGGCTATTCGTTTTCAGAGGCGCTCAGTCAGTCCTCGAAAGCCTTTCCGGCTTATTATCGCGCTGTGGTCTCTGCCGGACAATCGTCGGGACGGCTGGGGGATGTCATGGACCGCCTGGCGACGCATTTGGAGAAAACCCGAAAGCTGCGCAACAAATTGCTCTCGGCATTAATCTATCCGCTGGTTTTGGCCTGCGTCGCGATGATTGTAGTAGTCTTGCTGCTGATCTTCGTCGTTCCGGCCGTGGTCGAACAGTTCGAAACGCTCGGCCAGGACTTACCGCCGCTGACCAATGCTGTGATCGGTATCTCAGACTTCATGCGCGGCTGGGGTCTTCTCGTCGTGCCATTGATCGCGGGCGGCGCCTGGCT
>CAYGUD010000123.1:0-6463 GCA_964352865.1 uncultured Hyphomonas sp. | reverse complement strand
TTTTGTCTGCGCTGCTTGGCGCGGCTGAAGTATTGTTGTTTGGCTTTCTCGGTCAGATTGTCGACTGGCTGGCCGTCTCTGAGCCGGAGACATTTTTAAGCGATTATGGGTTTCTGCTCGGATTGATGGTCGCCGCAGTGGTATTCGCCATGCCGCTCGGCCACTTTCTGTGGGGCCTGGTCGTCCACCAGGTGATGTATGGCAATCTGCCGATGAGCGCCCGCTGGCGTATGCACACATATCTGCTCGGCCAATCCATCGGATTCTTTTCGGACGAATATGCGGGCCGGGTTGGGGCCAAGGTTATGCAGACTGCCCTGGCGGTCCGTGAGGTGATGATCAAGCTGCTTGATGTGTTGGTCTATACGGTGGTTTTCTTCATTACTATGTTCGTGCTGGTGGCGAGTGCAGATATCAGGCTCGCGGTACCGTTGGCGATCTGGCTGATTGGATATGTCAGCTTAATCTATTGGTTCGTTCCGCGCCTGACCAAAGTTGCTGAAGAACAGGCCGATGCGCGGTCGGCAATGACCGGACGCATCGTTGACAGCTACACGAACATCATGACGGTCAAATTGTTCGCGCATGCCGGAGGCGAGCGCAGCTATGCCCGGGCCAGTATGCATGGGTTTTTGAAGACAGTGTTCAGTCAATTCCGGCTGATCACGGCTTTTTACAGCCTGGTCCATCTCAACAATGCGATTTGTGTGCTCTCGATTGGCGGTCTCGGTATCCTGTTCTGGATGGATGGTGCGGTCAGTATTGGCGCGATAGCCGTCGGCCTTGGTCTGGCTTTGCGGATCGTTGGAATGTCGCAATGGGTAATGTGGGAAGTTTCAGCGCTATTCGAAAATATCGGTGTTGTCTATGACGGTATGTCGATGCTTTCCAAGCATCGTACGATTGAGGACGCAGCAGACGCCACGGATCTCAAAATTACCGACACGAACATTCGATTTGAGGATGTCTGTTTTCACTATGGCAAAGAATCTGGCGTGATCGAAGCGCTCAATCTGGACATTGCAGGCGGTGAAAAAATTGGTCTGGTTGGTCGCTCGGGCGCCGGAAAATCGACCTTGGTGAATTTGTTGCTGCGTTTCTATGACGTCGAAAGCGGCGATATTGAAATTGACGGTCAGTCAGTTCGCAGCGTGACGCAGGCCTCTTTGCGCCAGAATATTGGCATGGTCACCCAGGATACATCTTTGTTGCATCGGTCGATCCGGGAAAACATCGCTTATGGCGTCGCCAATGCGGCAGATGAACAGATCTGGTCTGCCATCGAACGTGCGGATGCGGCTGATTTTATCCGCGGATTGGAAGATTCCGACGGTTGCAAGGCGCTAGATGCGCAAGTTGGCGAGCGCGGCGTCAAACTCTCCGGCGGCCAACGCCAGCGTATCGCCATTGCGCGCATTTTTCTCAAGGATGCGCCGATCCTGGTGCTTGACGAGGCAACGTCCGCGCTCGATTCCGAAGTCGAGGCGGCGATCCAGCAAAACTTGTTCGATCTGATGGAGGGTAAGACTGTCATCGCGATTGCCCACCGCCTGTCGACGATCGCCGCCATGGACCGGCTGATTGTGCTCGACAATGGCTGTGTCCAGGAAATGGGGACGCATGCCGAATTGCTGGACAGAAAGGGCCTGTATGCAGACTTGTGGGCGCGTCAGTCTGGCGGGTTTCTTGCCGGCGCTGAGACACGTTCGGCGGCTGAGTAACTTATTCTGGCTGTTCGGGAGCGAAGCGTCCTTCCACTTCATTCCCTAAACGAACCCTTCATTGAGACATCCAATTTCAACCAAACTGCCAGACTTCCTTAGCCGGATTTTTAGCATGCTGTGATTATTTCAGCTGGAAGATCAGCACCCTCACTTTCGTGCGGGTCGGAACAGGTCCCGCGGGACACTTGGTTGGGGGACCGAAACTGATGGATGTTGAAAGCTGTTCAGAACAGAACCAAAAGAGTTTCCTGGTTCGGGGCATAAATGCGATGCTTGGCGTGCGGGCCAGTATGCCTGAACTGCGCCGGCGGCGCATCAGTTTCCTGTTTCTCTTCTGCATTTTGGCGACCAGTGTCTTACCGATCCTGGTGACGTTTCCAGATGCAATGGCGCAGTACTTTGACGTGTCGGCCTGGTGGACAATGATCTTTGGCGGAGTTGTGGCTTGCCTGGTCGGTTTGCGGATTTTCAAACGTGAGAAGCTGACTGGCAGCTTGTTTTGCTTGTGGCTGGTCGGTGCGATTGGCGCCTACCCGGCCATCCATGGCGATGTCCAGCATTTGCCTTTGTTGACGCTGGTTTTGATACCGGTGGTAATGGGACTGATTGCAGGAGCATCGACCAGCGCATTGGGCGCAGCCTCAGTGCTGGCGGTCTATATCAGTGCCGCGGTGCGTTCGTATGGGATTGAAGGCGGTGATGCCCTGCAACAGATGGCGCTGATCATATATGCTGGACCTGTAACTTTGCTGGCCTGCTTTGTGTTTGTCTATTTCGACAATTCCAATCAAATCCAGGCCAATGCGCTGGGCGAAGACAATGTCCGGATCAAAAAAGAAGCGTTGACGGATTCTCTCACCGGTTGCGGCAATCGCCGGGATTTCCAACAGACGATCGATGCCATGATCACCCGCGCTGAGACAGGCGCTCGTCATGGCTTGATCATCATCGACATGGATCGGTTCAAGCAAATAAATGATACATTTGGTCATGATGTTGGCGATCAGGTTCTGCAGACATTTGCCGACCGACTCAAAACCATTGCTGGCGATCAATATCAGGCTTTCCGTCTCGGCGGCGATGAGTTCGCGTTTATCTGCCCAAACGTTCCCAATGAGGCGGCTCTCCAGCTCATCGGTGAGCAGATCGCGAGCTCCACCGATGCGCCCATCCTGACGGCGACCGGCGCTCTGGAATTTGACGTGTCAATCGGCATGGCTTTGTCCGACAAGTCTGGTGCCAAACTCGACCGCCTATATCAACAAGCGGATGCTGCAACATTTGTGGCGAAAGAGAAGACTGGCTCGCATTTTGTGATGTTTGATGCCACGTTGGACGGCGCGACGACGCGCAAATTTGAAGTCGAGCAATGCCTGAAAGCTGCGGTTCATCAAGGCGCCATTGACGTCGCATTCCAACCGCAAGTCGACTTGCGAAACGGTTCTATCGTCGCTTATGAAGCTCTGGCGCGATGGAATGACCCGCTGCTTGGTAAAGTCTCGCCTTGTGAATTTATTCCAATCGCTGAGCAAAGCACATTGATGCAGGTTCTGGACCGCCATATCATTGCTGCAGCACTCCGCAGCGCAGCAGTCTGGCTGGGTCGCCATCAACGCATTTCCATTAATGTCTCGGCCCGGTCGTTGAACTCGAAACAATTCGTTGAGTTCATTCTGACGCAGATTTCGCGCTGCCACTTGAAACCTGCACAAGTGGAAATCGAAATTACCGAAACTGCCCTGATCGAGAATTGGGAGAAAGCAAAGTTGATGGTCGAAACGCTCAGAACGCACGGTGTGCGGATTGTGCTCGACGACTTTGGCGTTGGTTATTCTTCTCTGTCTTATCTGGTGGAATTTCCCGTGCAGAAAATCAAGTTTGACCGCTCGTTCCTGGAGCGTAGTGGCGATCAACCTACGGCGCTCGTGATGCAGTCTATTACCGATCTGACCCGTAAGATGAATGTCGAGCTGGTCGCAGAAGGCATCGAAACCAAGGAACAATTGGCGCTGCTGCGAAAAATTGGTTGTTTCAAGGGCCAAGGCTTCCTGCTCGGTAAACCGATTGCGCGAACTGAAATTCTGAAAAAGTCTCGCAGCACCTCCGTTGCCGCCTGATCTGTGTTTGCGTCGCCGACCCGGCATCCCGTGAATCGCTGAAATCCTCTGTGGCTGCTAGCAGGCTGAGGGATTGAAAGTGCGCGTTGATTATAGACCTTAGACGCTCCGGATGGTTAGATACGCCAACTGAGGGGAAACCAAGTGTCTGACCATGCGCAGAATACGCAGGACGGGCGTGTAGAAAGCACGCGTCGATATATTAGACAAACACCTGGCGGAGGGCTGGCATTCGTACCTTACGGCCTGGTTCCGGCGGTGGGATTGATTCTGTTAAGTCTCTTCGCATTGTTTCCGTTTGCCTCGCTGTCGATTGAAGACAAAGCAGAGCAAGCGGCCATGACGTCCTTGCGAGACGCGGGCGAAGGCTGGGCCACCGTCAAGGCGTCTGGGCAATGGCTTACGCTGAGCGGCGAAGCGCCAAGCCCGGAACGGGCTGCCAATGCCGTCACACTGGTGCGGACTGCGCGTGCACCCACACCTTTCGGGAAGGCGCGCCCTGTGACTCGCATCATCGACCGCATAAACATTGCAGCGGTCAAGGCAGCTGACCCGGCGCTATCTGATCCGGACGCTGAAATTCCAAGCGGTACGCCGGAAGCAATGAACGCAGAAGCAGAACGTCAGAAGATCGTTGCGTGCGAGCAGTCGATTGCGGCTCTGCTCGTCAATTCCAAAATCGAATTTTCAGTCGGAAGCGCGCGGATCACTGAGCAAAGCGCGCCGCTGCTCGACCAGCTTGGGCAAGCGGTGGCGGCCTGCAATGTCGATATTACCGTCGAGGGGCACACAGACTCAACCGGCTCAGCGTCGCTGAATGACGGCTTAAGCTTGGCCCGCGCGAACGCGGTTCGTGAAGCCATGATTGTTCGCGGAATCCCAGCGGCACGGATTTTTGCTGAAGGGTATGGCTCGTCACGACCTGTCAGCAGCAATGATACGCCAGACGGGCGCAATCAGAACCGAAGAATAGAATTTAAGGTAAGGACGTCGGACACCCCGTAATCGAAGGGAAGAGGCGTCCGCTGGAAGGTGAGACTATGTGGTATCTTTGGCTCCAAATATTGACCTTGCTGGCTCTGGCGGCGCTGTGTGGTGCGGGATTGGCCTATTGGTGGCTTCGCGGGCGCTATGAGGACGTCACGGAAACTTTTACAAGCCTGACATCCGGCGAGGATCAGGCGCCTGATCTCATGGTTCGCTCGGATCTGGAGGCCCGCCTGAATACGCTCACGGACAAGCTCGACCGTTTGGAAAACACGGATCTGTCACCGCTCGAAAATCAGTTGCTCAGTCTTGCCAATGAAATTCCAAATGGGGAGCCTGAACTATCACCGATCCTGAAGGAGATTGACGCTCTGGCGGCAGATGTCCGTCAGTCCGACCGGTACTCCCAAAGCATCGATGAGCGCCTGTCTGCGATTGAAGCCATGGCGCACAAATCTGCCAGCGATCAGGATCGACTGGATGTTCTATATGACCGCCTGCAGACGGTCGAAAGCGAGCTGTCTGGAAATTTCCAGACCGCCATTGATGGTCTCCGGACGATGATTGAGCAAACCGATGCGGTGGACCTCGATCCGATCAATGCGCTTTTGTCGCAGATCCAGGCGCAAGTTGAACCGCTGTCATCTATGCCGCCCCAAATCGCCACACTGTCCAAACAGGCGAGCACGCTGGCCGAAGCGCAAGAGACCTCAATGAAAGCGGAAGTCGCCAGACTCGAACAGCGCCTGGCAGGATTATCCGATGGCGTTTGGCAACCAATTCAAAAAGATCTGCAAGCACTGGCGACGAAAACGCCTTCACCGGAGGGCCTCGCGCGGCAGCTAGAAGATCGCCTTCGTGCGATTGAAGAGCAGATCATACGCAGTCAAAATGGGCTTCGTCCAATCAATGAGAAGCTCGATGAAATGAGCCCTAATGCCGCTTCTATCGCCAATAATCATCGCGCCTTGGCGGGCATGGACCAAAAGCTTGTCGGATTTGAATCCTCAATCACGGGAATCAAGCAACGTATGGATCAAATCGGCGCGATCCTGGCTGCGCTGGATCAGCGCGTTGATCCGGCGGCTATGGAATCTAGGCTCGATCAGACCGCGCTTGAGCTATCTGCGTTGCGTAAAAGCATGCCCGGCGAAACCAGTCTCGAGCCGCTGGAGCAGAGCGTGACTCGCCTGCAGCAAATGATCTTCAATCTGCGGGAACGAGACATGTCAACGCTCAACAATGCTGTCCGGTCGATGGAAAGCCGCGTCGATTTTGCCGGTGTTGAAAATCGTTTGACCTCGATTGAATATGGCCTTGCAGCGACTCATCACATGCTGCGGTCGCGTCTTGAGCAAAACACTGCAATCCCGCCGGCACCGCAACGTGCACCGTTCCATGAGCCGCCGCAAGACAGCGCCTTTGCGCCGCAAATGCCGATGGCAACTCCGACCGCATCCCTCGACCCGGTGAATATGATCCGCTCAGAAGATGAGAGCAGCAACCTGTTGCTAGAGCCGGGATTTGGCCCCGCAGATAATCTTGAAAAAATCCGCGGCATTGGCCCGATGCTCCGCCAGCTCCTGAACGATACGGGCATTTTCTATTATTGGCAGATCGGTGAATGGAGCGAGG
>CAYGUD010000122.1:0-6469 GCA_964352865.1 uncultured Hyphomonas sp. | reverse complement strand
GGCTCAATGGATGGCTGGACATATCGAAGCCGTCGCTCACGATGCACATAGCCGAACCACCGAACGCCCGGTTATTGTTGAGCTGCCTCTGGTTGCTCTTATCGATCCGGATACGGCAGTCGCATGTGACGCTGCCATCGCGCGCACTCATCTCTGCCCTCAAGAAGTGTGTCTGGAAATCCAGGATGCAGCTCTGACTTTGCCGGCAGCCCGGGATGCTCAGGAACGCATTGAAGCGCTGCGCAAGTGTGGTTTCCGCGTTTCGCTAAACGCCACCCGTTCGTGGCAATGCCCGCTGAGCCACTCCATGCGCATCCTGCTTGATAGTCTGCGTGTTGATGCCCGCAAAATCGAAGCTGACGAAGATCTGCAGGATCGGATCGAAGCCGCGGCAAGCTCTGGCATGCTGGTCATCGCCGAACACGCCAACTGGCGCGACAGCTATTATTTAGGCGAGCTTGGCGTTGAGTATGGCTTTCGGATGCGCGCCGACGCTTAAGCAGCGTTTTCTTCGCGCTGTTTCGCCTGATCAGCATACGCGTCGAGTTTCTCCAACAAATAGTCGAGATCATCCTTCGGGATGGCTTGAAATTGGGTCAACACACGTTCGATCATACGCATCCGGAATCGGGCCCGATCATTGGGTTCGCCATCCAGTTCAAGTTCATGGAAGACTTTAACCGCCGCACGGAACGCTGGCAGTAGCTTTCGATGCAGACCTGCCCGGTCGAATATGGCTTGCAGTCCAAGTGGCCCAGCATCGTGGATCATCAGCCAGGCACGGGCATGCGGCACGCCGGAGAGCTCAGCCAGGGCATGCTCGACGAATGGCATATGACCGACACAAAGTGCGCGCATGATCAGAGAATGCGTCAGACGGCCATTCAGGTTCAATTGCGACACGAAGCGCGGCATATCATGGGTTCGCCCCGCCTGCTCGACCAGATCGATTGTCGCGCGTTCTCGGGCGCCTGCAGCAAGGTCAATCGCCATTTGGGCTGGCAATTCGTGCCGATTGATCAAAAGATCAAATACCTGGCCTGACACCAGTGAGACCATTTTTTCAGCAATATGCACCGGAATATGGTCGCGCAGCACGAGATTCTCATGCATCGATTGATTGGCTGGGAAGCGTTGAATTGAATGCTCGAACGCCTGATCCGTCATTTCTGCGCCAGCATTGCCAGAAATCGTCTCAACCGCTTCTTCTGCAGCATGTTCGCAAATCACTTCGGTCAGCGAGCGCGACACCTGCGCCCGGCCAGCAATCGCTGCCTGCTTTGCCGCCGTTACTGAAAGCACCAGCTCGATGAGGTCTTCGTCAGAAAAGACCGGTGAGTTCTCAAGCAACGGGATGGCAACGGATTCAACATCCTGCGCCAATCCAACCGCCACGCTGTGCGGCAGGCGCGGCGAGTTGCGCATCGTGACCGACAAGGTTCGGCGAACGAGTTCAGCTGTGTCTTTGGCCAGAATCTGGATTATTTCGTCCGCGAAGATGCGCTCATCATCGCTCAACACGTCAGTTGCAATACGGCGGCACAATCTGTGCGCGACCGAGGCGCGCTCTTCCGAGGTCTCGCCCTTCATAAGGCGCATGATATCGCCTTGGCTGAGTTCTGGACGCATGCTTTGTACAGTCATATCGCGGGGGTATCCCTGTCGTCGAATTATATTTGTGAATAAATGACCTGAGCGGGTTAACACCCAGTTTACCAAACCAAGAAGCCAAGCGGAATAGCAAAGATTGGGAGCGCCATGTTAGACGGCATCAAAGTTATCGAACACGCAACATACATGGCGGCACCCGGCGCAGGCGGAATTCTCAGCGACTGGGGTGCCGACGTCATCAAGATCGAACCGCCGGGCGGGGACCCGATTCGCAACTTTTTCAGCACAATCGGAACTGATTTCCAGGATAATCCGGTTTTTGACTTCGACAATCGCGGGAAAAAGTCGATCATTCTCGACACCCGCACCGAAGACGGTCAGAAAATATTGCGCGAACTGGCGGCCGATGCCGATGTGTTTTTGACCAATGTCCGCCCTGGCGGATTGTCGCGATCAGGGTTGGATTATCAGAACCTGCACAAGATCAACCCGAAACTGGTCTATTGCACCCTCACTGGCTACGGCCTGGAAGGCCCGGACGCTGATAAACCCGGCTTTGACGTCGCCTCGTTCTGGTCGCGCGCGGGCGTCGGTCACCTGACCGTTCCAAAGGGCCAGGAGCCGTTTGCCCTGCGCACCGCGTTTGGCGATCATACGACCAGTATGGCCGCCGCAGCTGGCATTTGCGCGGCTTTGGTCAAAGCTCAACGCACAGGTGAAGGTCAATTGGTCGAGGCGTCGCTGCTGCGGGCTGCTCTATTTGCTATGGGATCCGATTTTGCGATTCAACTCTTCTTCGGGCGAATTGGCTCGACTAAGTCACGCCATGAACAGATTCAGCCATTGATGAATTTCTATAAGACCAAGGATGATAGCTGGATCTGCATCGTCTCACGACAAGGCAATGTCGACTGGCCGCCGCTTTGCCGCGTCATGGACCGTCCTGACTTAATCGAAGATGAGCGCTTTACGACCGGCAAATCGCGCCGAGCCAACAATGTTGAGCTGGTTACGTTAATGGACGAAGCGTTCGGAAAATTCACGAAAGCTGAAATTTCCCAACGCCTGGATGATGAATCGATCGCCTGGGCCCCTGTTCAGACGCTCGCCGAAGTGGCTGCCGACCCGCAAGTTGCCGCTGCAGGCGGCATCACCCAGGTGCCGAGCGCCAGCGGTGACGGTTCGACTTTTGCCTCACCAGCCTCGCCAATCCGCTTTCCCGGCACAAATGATGGTCCGAAAGGCCCATCACCATTGAAGGGCCAGCATTCGCGGGATGTTCTCAAAACAATCGGCTACGATTCGGATCAGATCGAAGCGCTGTTTGCAGCTGGTGTTGTCGTCTGATCAGCTCGACCTGGCATTAACTGGGCCAGCTCGCTCGACACGACACCATGCCCAAGCCACGCGCTTGGTAGCAGGAGCAGCGCCGTAATAATTGCTGCGGCGCCGGCCTGTAGAGGCGTGACTGCGGTGCCGATGACAAAGTCGCTAAGATTGGCCGCGACGAAGCTCAGCGCAGCGAATGGGGCGATGAGCAAGATCAACGAGAGTGGAGCCAGAATCAGGAAGTGCCCTTTTGTCCACGACCAGGACCGAAACACATGCACCTGTGAACGGATAACGGTGGCGCCTGCGAACAGCATCATCCGAACGGCAAACCAGAACACCCCGAACAAAGTCATCACAAACAGCGCAAATAGCGGCCAGAACGTGCCGCCCTGGTGCATCTGTGCTGTCATGTCCGTGATCTCCTGTCCGGCTTCTCCGGAGACCACCCCGAGACTCGCCCCAATGAGTGAGAAAAAGAGCACGATAATCGTCGCACCAATCGACGCCACAACGATCATCAACAACCAGGCCAACGTCAGCTTCCACGCGCCATGCATCAATCCACCAGCGGGGACGAGCGTGGCGCGGTACATCGCCGCTGAGAACAGAGAATGCGCGAACAAGGTAGCGAAGCTGAGCCCAGCAAAGAGCCCGAAACCTGCACCGCTGTCAGGCAAGACCGCCGCCGCCCAGACCAGAATGCCGGTCGCAGCTACAAAGAGCAAAGCAAACGGACCTGTCGGCGCGATTAGCCGAGCCGTGCGGTTCAAACTGTCCTTGAAGAGTGCGCTAAACGAAATTTGGTCTGTCATACCCGCCTAGGTAAAGGCGACGTAGAGGATGGCAAGCGATACAATGACCATTGATAGCCAGGTTAGCATAACCCCCAGCTGCCGGAAAATGGTCGGACCGGAGCCCATGCCGACCACATGCAACAACCGCCCAATCGTAAACGTGATGCCGAGCCCATGCAGGCTCCAAACCGGGCTTTCCAAAAAGGCCAGCACCAAAAGACCAACCATCATGGCCGGGATATATTCCGTTGCATTGCCATGAACGCGAATGGCGACGGCGAGATCATCTGATCCGCCATCGCCCAATGAGATTTTTCCGCTTCGGCGTCTCGAAACAACGCGCACGGCGAGCCATATAAGAATCAGAATGTTGATCGCGATATAGACACTCGCAACTTGTAGTCCGCTCATACAGCCCTCCCCGGCCTGTGTTTAGTCGTCGCGACGCGCGTCCGGGAGACGATCATTGATATCGTCCCGAATATCCAGAATGGTCACGATCAAGCCGGCAACAACGCTGGCAATGATCCAGCTTCCAACTGACAAAGCAGCGAAAGACAGCACTTGAGCCATCGGTCCGGTAATGCCGACCAGGTCTGTGACCATCGCCCCTTTCTGGGGGACCGCGTTATAATAAGCCAGCATGAGACCAATGATGATTGTCGCCAGGTAGGCAATGTAAACCATCAAGCGGAAGCTGTTGATAATGAAGAATTTCATGTCGTCCTCTTTCCCTCACAGACAACCCGGACATCTGAGTTCTTTCAGGGCCCGGGCTGATTGATTAATGGATCAGGCTATTCGCCTTACATTTCCATACCGCATTCAGTGGCCGCGCCCATCATCACGGTCATGAATGAGGTCATTTCTTCTGGGCTAAGCTCACCCATTTTTGACATCATAAATGCGTCTTCGTCTTCGGCTTTGGTTGCTTCAACGAGGATATTAACCAATTTTGGATCGAGCTTGTCGACCGCCATGTCAGCCATGCATGAGCATGTCTTGTCATCCGTGGTGCCATCGTCGAGGCATGATTTAACCAAGGCGGCTTTCGCACCGCCGCCACCGCCGCCACATGCTGCTAATCCCAAAGCAAACACAGACGCTAGAATAACTTTTTTCATAGGCGAACCCCTTTCCTGAATGTTTCGCACAGGGTTAACGTTCCACGAATCCCCCAGCAAGGCCAGTGAAAAAAAGCGCCTATTCCCGGCCAAGTAAGCTATCGAGCCGCCATTTCGCCTGGCCCGACTTCAGGAAATCTTCTTTCACTTTGATGCGGTCATATTCGGTCGTCAACCAATCCTCAAAGCTGATCCCCGTTGCGCGTTCAGCCGCAAGATAGGTATCGAAAAACGCGTCCAACAGCCCGGTCTTACCTTCCCGCATGTGTAGGTATTTCTTCGACAATTGGCGTATTGCGCTCGAAACGGGCTCCCCCATGCGAAAGACCAGGTAGAGCACGCTCATCAGTCCGGCGCGGTCCGCCCCGGATTTGCAATGTATCAACGCCGGATACTCGATCCGGTCAAACAGCGCTTTCGCCTCCAGAACTTTCTCAATTGTCGGCGTGTCGCGGGAAAAGACTTGAAAATTAATTAGATCCACGCCGTTTTCAGCGCATGCCTCCTGCTCGAGCAAATAATAACCGCGCGTGCTGGGGCCGCGCAGGTTGATAATTGTCTTGATCCCGCGCAATCGAACATGTTCCGCAATTTGCCGCGGATTAGGCTGATTGGAGCGCCACATCTCGTCGCTAATCGCATGCAGGTTCTGAAATGTTTCTCGCAAGAACCCGTGATCACCGAGTATAAGCTCACGCTCAGCCCGGTTTCGCCCCGGCGTGGACGTGATATCAGCAGCGACATGCTTTCTCTTTTTGTGTCCCGGCAGTTTCATGATTTCGCGTTACCTGAGCGGAATGGCGGCGACAAGCCGCGTGTTTCATTAGAAACCCTCCAGTAACCCTATTGAGTTACTTTGGAAAAAAATAAGAGCTTAAAATTTAGGGGATTACTGATGCGCCTTTCCTACGCGTTAAAAGCCAGTTGTGCGGCTATTGCGGCCGCAGCTGTGGCTATTCCAGCATTTTCATTCGGCATTGGCTTACAGCCGACAACCGTCGAAATGTCGATCCAACCCGGCGAAAGACAGCGCCAAGTCATCAATATTGGCAATGTTCACCAGGAGGATGCGATTTCGCTGACCCTTGGGCTTGCTGATTGGGAATTGGATGAAAATGGCCAGATCAGCCTGACCCCTCCTGGTGATTCCGAGTCTTCTGCGGCCAATTGGGTGCGTTTCAGTCCGGCTTTTGTCACCCTGAACCCGGGCGAAACAGAGCAAGTCATTGTCGATATGTCAGCGCCAATCCGGATTGACCGTCAAGGCGACTATCGATTCGCCCTGATTGCCTCGACTCTGTTACCAGAAGAGCGCTCAGGTCAGTCCGGGGTTTGGAAAAAGTATCAAATTGCCAGCCTGTTCTATCTCACAATGGGCAATGGCGAGAGCAAACCCGAGATCACAGCAGCAACGCTGACAAGATCATCAGAGGGAGAGGAAGCCCTTGTTTTCGAGCTGGAGAATAGCGGCAACGCGCATTCACGCTTGCGCGGCGAAATCGAGATTAGCGGCGATTCAGGCGATACGATTCGCGCTCCGATCAACAATCTTGTGGTTTTGCACGAAGCCTCGCGCAAATATCGTCTGCCTTTGACGCAGGATATTCC
>CAYGUD010000121.1:0-6489 GCA_964352865.1 uncultured Hyphomonas sp. | reverse complement strand
CAACGCCGATTGCGAGACCAATAGCCGTCGCGCCTAAAAGTTTGAGTTTCATGTGTCGCCTCCATAGATTCCGGGGGCGTATCGTCCAAAACACTCAGACATCATAAGGAGCCCCGCCTGCAACCTCTTGAACGTGGAAGCGTTTGATCCGGCGATCATCGTCGTTACGTCTCAGGTTGTTGTCTCAGAATCTCAATTTGAAGTTGCGGATTGTCTCCATTTGCAAATTTCATAGGTCAGCTGTTTCAGATGCCCAATTTGCGCGGCAAAGCCTGCATAAAACAGACCGCTTCAAAGGCGTTGGTGATTGGCGCTGATCAAGGCAGAAAAACGCCTTGCACGCAGCGACCGATCAAGCCAAACAAGCGCTATGACCGAGACGCCTCACTCCCCGGCTGATGACAGCGAAGCGCAGAGCGAGCGCCTGGTCGCTGATCTGCGTGATGCGATTGATCTTGGTGAAGGCAAATGGCTGGGCGAGACCCTGGAGGGCATGCACCCGGCAGATGCCTCTGATTTGCTGGAGCAGCTCTCCAGTGAACGGTTCGAAGCGGCGGTGGAATTGCTTGGCGGAGAGCTGCCAACAGACATTCTGATCGAGCTGCGCGAAGAGTATCGCGAAGATGCTGTCGAGGTGATGAGCGATGAAGCCGTCGTCGAGGCGCTTGATGAGCTTGAAACCGATGATGCAACAGCGGTTCTGGAAAACCTGGCCGAGGATCGCCGCGAGCGCATCCTGGAAGAGCTGGAACCCGAAGACCGCGCGGTCCTGGAAGCCAGTTTCGAATTCGAAGAGGACACAGCCGGCCGGTTGATGCAGCGCGAATTCCTCGCCGCACCTGAATTCTGGACCATTGGTCAAACCATCGACTTTGCCCGCGACAATGCCGATACTCTGCCGACAGATTTTTACGAAGTCTATGTTGTTGACCCGATGAACAAGCCGCTTGGCTATGTGCTGCTGTCACGGCTCCTGCGCGTTGAGCGGGCCGTCAAACTGGCAGATATCATGGCGCCGTTCAGTTCGGACATTCACGTCGATCAGGACCAGGAAGAAGTCGCTTACCAATTCCAGAAATATGCACTGGCCTCGGCGCCGGTTAAAGATCGAGATGGCCGTCTGGTCGGCATGATCACAGTCGATGACATGGTTCACGTGATCCAGGAAGAGAATACCGAGGACTTTCTGGCGCTGGCCAATGTGTCATCTGCGGACGGCTCGGACACGGTCTGGGAGTCTGTTAAAGCCCGAGCGCCGTGGTTGGGCATCAATCTGGTAACAGCTTTTGTCGCTTCTGGCATTATTGCCTTGTTCGAGGGCACACTTGATCGCCTGGTTCAGTTGGCCATTCTGATGCCAGTCGTTGCGGCGCTGGCTGGAAATGCCGGCAGTCAGGGTCTGGCTGTCGCCGTGCGCGCGATCGCCGAGCGCGAAATGGAAGGCAAAGCCGGTCGCCGGGCGATTGTACGTGAGACCCTGACCGGGCTGGTCAATGGCGTGATCTTCGCGATTGGTGTTGGCATCGTTGCCTTCTTCTGGTTCCAGAACGTCAAACTGTCGGGTGTGATCGCTGTTGCCATGCTGGCAAGCTTTGCCTGGGCAGGGGTTTCCGGTATTCTGGTGCCGTTGACTTTGAAGCGCATGGGCGCGGATCCAGCGGTCGCTTCCTCGGTATTTGTCCTGACTTTGACAGACACAATGGCGTTTTTCAGCTTCCTCGGATTAGCAACATTATTTTTACTATAAAATTCGGTGGGTTAGAGGTCGGCGCGCAGTTTGCACTTCCCCTCTCACTGGACAGATAAGCTGTCCCAAACCGGAGCAGGTGATGGCATTGAATATGCGCACATCTCAAGCGGGACTGGACGTCATCAAGGCGTTTGAAGGGTTCCGTGGACGTTCAGAATTGCTGCCCAATGGTCGCTGGATCATTGGCTACGGGCATTTGCGCCGGGCGAAAGAAGGCGTCCGGGTCAATGAATCAGAAGCTGAAGCGATCTTGCGCGAATATGATTTACCTCCGGTCGAACGGTTCGTGATGCGCTGCGTGCTTGCGCCGACCACTCAGAATGAATTTGATGCGCTGGTCTCTCTGGCGTTCAACATTGGGCCAAAAGCCTTTGCCAGCAGCGATGTCGTTGCGAGCATGAATGGCGGCAATCGATTGGAAGCCGCGCAAGCCTTTGATGCCTGGCGCCGGGCCAAGATTGGCGGCCGTGTGCAGATTGTTGACGCTCTGGTGCGCCGCCGTGCAGCAGAGAAAGCGCTGTTCCTGAATGCGCGAGGCAGAATGCCCATCGCTTCATCACGTCTCTACCGCGCGATGCATGATTCCGAAGCTCTGCCGGTCCCGCCGCCGCCGCGCGAAATCTTGGTTGAGCATACGCCAAGTTTGGCTGCTCCACTCGATGCACCCGTCAAAGACACCGAAACAGAAACGACAGAAGAGACGCCGAAATCCGCGACCCAAGCAGCGGCTGAATCTGTGCGTCAGCAAATGATCCGCATCCTCGGCGAGAATGGCGACAATGTTTCCCCGCCGGCGCCTTCATCTACCGATGGCGCAACGCCGGAAGAGATCACTGCCGCGATTTCAGAACTGGCCGGTGAAACCTCATCAAACCCGGTTAAGAAATCGGTCTGGCCTCAGCATGAAGACCTGCCGCTGCCGCCTGAAATGGAAACGCCAGAACACGCCGTCATTGATGATGGTGAATTGCTCGCGCCGATTTCAGAAAGCGCTGTCATTGATGATCTTGAATCCGTCGAAATCTCGCCGGAAAGCATTACCCGCGCCGTAGAGATGAACCAGGCCTTCGAAATTGAGTCGCAACGCGGCAGTTTTCTCGCCGCTCTGCCGTTCGGGATCCTGGCTTTGATCGGATCTGCGCTTGGCGGATATGGCATTGCCAGCCAGTTTGGATTGATCCAGTCCGGGCGTACCGTCGAGACCCCGGCGGCGATTTACATGCCGCCATTCATGATTGTGCTTGGCGGTTCATTGTTCATTGTCATGGCCTATTATTTCATACGCACGCTGACCACAGACGATTAGCGCGACAATCAGGCGTTGGCAGCAAGGGAACATCCGGCTAAACGAAAGCCATGATTCCGAATAGATATCCCACATTGAACTTCGACCTTGGCGAAACTGCGGACATGATCCGCGATACTGTGCAAGGATTTGCCCAAAAAGAAATCGCGCCGCTGGCGGCCGAGATTGACCGCACGGATGTGTTTCCGCGCCAGCTTTTGCCCAAAATGGGCGAGCTTGGTCTGCTCGGCATCACAGTCGAGGAGGAATGGGGCGGCACCGGCCTTGGTTATCTCGAGCATGTCGTCGCGATGGAAGAGATCTCCCGCGCCTCGGCCTCTGTCGGTCTGTCTTATGGCGCGCATTCCAACTTGTGCGTCAATCAGCTAAGGCGCTGGGGCAATGATGATCAGAAGACGCGCTACCTCGGCAAACTCGTCACGGGTGAACATCTCGGGGCGCTGGCCATGTCGGAAAGCGGCGCTGGCTCAGACGTTGTCAGCATGAAGCTGCGCGCCGAGAAAAAGGGCGATCGCTATGTGCTGAACGGCACCAAAATGTGGATCACCAATGCGCCGGACGCGGACACGCTGATTGTTTACGCCAAGACTGAACCCGATCAGAAGTCGCGCGGCATCACCGCCTTCATCATTGAGCGTGATATGAAGGGGTTCTCCGTTGCGCAAAAGCTCGACAAGCTCGGCATGCGCGGCTCCGAAACAGGCGAGCTGGTCTTCGAAGATTGCGAAGTACCGGAAGAGAATATTATGGGACCGCTAAATGGCGGCGTCGAAGTATTGATGAGCGGGCTCGACTATGAACGCGCCGTGCTCTCGGCAGGACCGACCGGCATCATGCAAGCCTGTATGGATGTCGTTGTGCCTTATGTGCATGATCGCAAACAATTCGGGAAATCGATTGGCGAGTTCCAATTGGTACAAGGCAAATTAGCCGACATGTATGTTCAGATGAATGCCGCCAAAGCCTATGTCTATGCGGTTGCAAAATCCTGTGACCGGGGTGAGACGACCCGCAAGGACGCGGCTGGCGCGATCCTCTATGCGGCAGAAACCGCGACCAAACTGGCGCTCGATGCGATCCAGCTCCTGGGCGGGAACGGCTATATCAATGAGTATCCGACCGGGCGTTTGCTGCGCGATGCCAAGCTGTATGAAATTGGGGCGGGAACCAGTGAAATTCGGCGCTTCCTGATTGGACGCGAGCTGTTTGGAGAAACAGCCTAGGTTTTGACGTGCCGCGTTAAAGGCTTGTCTAACTTTGCTTTGTACAAAAGCGGGAATGGGGACGAAATTCTCCGGCGATGAAAACACGCCGGGCTAAATTTCGGAGACCCAACTATGCGCTTTGTAATCACCCTAGCAGCAACCCTATCTTGCGCGCTGTCGTCCGCGATGGCTGAACCCGAGGGCCCTTTGACTTGGGACATCATTCAATCCGGCGCCGAGTATTATCCGTTTGAAGACGAGTTGAACGCCTGCATTGCCGAAGACATATTAAATCGAGGTATGGGCGAGGCCTGTATATACGTACCGCAGCGCCATTGCCCGGAATCAGTATATCCTGACGACCCGCCAGGGACTTTTGCGGCAAGGGCTTGTTTGAGCTATTTCGGGGCATACTGGACCAATCGAATGGATCGGGCTTATGCAGCTCTACTGGCTGCGTATCGTGAGAGAGATGTTGACCGGGACGAGGAAGATAAACGCGCCCCGAAACTGCAGGCTTATCAAGATCTATGGATGAAGTGGGCAGATACAGATTGCGGTTTCGTCTATGTCTGGCAGGACTATTACCCATGGATCCACGTGGAGCGGTTAAGGTGTGGTTATCGTGTGACGGCTGAGCGAGCGGTTAAATTGGAGTATTGGCTAAAAATAGAGAACTATTGAGCAATCACAGGCCATCGCCCCTGATGCGAGCGCGGTCCTCTATCTGATCGAGATCGCG
The DNA here is from genome assembly GCA_964352865.1 of uncultured Hyphomonas sp. Classification (GTDB taxonomy): domain Bacteria; phylum Pseudomonadota; class Alphaproteobacteria; order Caulobacterales; family Hyphomonadaceae; genus Henriciella. Next base: position 1,486 of record CAYGUD010000121.1, on the reverse strand, counting down.
GCCAAATCGGCGTTGGGTACGACCCAACTCCTAGGCGGGAACAGGTTTTGAGATCGGCCTAGATTTTGACGTGCCATATTAAAGGCTTGTCTAACTTTGTTATATAGAAAAGCGGGAATGGGGACGAAATTCTCCGGCGATGAAAACACGCCGGGCTAAATTTCGGAGACCCAACTATGCGCTTTGTAATCACCCTAGCAGCAACCCTATCTTGCGCGCTGTCGTCCGCGATGGCTGAACCCGAGGGCCCTTTGACTTGGGACATCATTCAATCCGGCGCCGAGTATTATCCGTTTGAAGACGAGTTGAACGCCTGCATTGCCGAAGACATATTAAATCGAGGTATGGGCGAGGCCTGTATATACGTACCGCAGCGCCATTGCCCGGAATCAGTATATCCTGACGACCCGCCAGGGACTTTTGCGGCAAGGGCTTGTTTGAGCTATTTCGGGGCATACTGGACCAATCGAATGGATCGGGCTTATGCAGCTCTACTGGCTGCGTATCGTGAGAGAGATGTTGACCGGGACGAGGAAGATAAACGCGCCCCGAAACTGCAGGCTTATCAAGACCTATGGGTAAAGTGGCGAGAAACGGATTGTGATTTCGTCTATGTCTGGCAGGACCATTATCCGTGGATCCACGTGGAACGGTCAGGGTGTCGGTATGGCGCTATGGCTGAGCGAACGGTTAAATTGGAATATTGGCTAAAAGGAGTGGAATATTTGGGAATCACAGGCCATCGCCCCTGACCAGGGTGAGGTTCCGCGACCTGGCTTTAGCTCACTTCTAGTGCGCAGCAATTCTCTTTCAGATCGCTGTGTTTCAGCGCCGTCATTGCCGCCTGATAGCCAGCTTCAACAGCTTGATCATAGGCTTTCCAGTCGCGCAGCTCGACATCCTTGAGTTCCGGAAGAATGAGGACATCCACCAGTTCGCGGCCAGCATTCGGGTTCACGCTGACGGTCGCTGAGCGCATAAGCAGACCAGCAATTGGCGGCGCGGTCGAAAAGCCATGTTTCGCCACCCAACCAAAGAAACCAGGCGGATTGACGAACTCGCTGGCATCGAGGCCTTCAGGCGCGCGGGCGACATCACAGCCGACCACAAAGCCACGTTGGAACTCGCGCATGACATCAGCCGGGAAATTGTTCAGCACAGCGCCGTCGACCAGAACTTCGCCATCATCAATTACTGGCGGCAATATCCCGGGCAGAGCAATCGAGGCGCGCAAGGCTTTGCGCACCAATCCCTGACGGTGAATGCGATAGGCACCATCCGTCAAATTTGTCGAGATCGCGAAGAAGGGCATTTCCAGATCGCCAATTTCTGCCTCGCCAAAATGCTCTTTCAAGCGCGCATCCACGCGGTGGCCTTTGACCATGCCGACGACAGGAATGTTCCAGTCGCCGAGCGGATTGGTCTCGACAAAGCCTTTGCGGATGCGGTCATTAATCTGATCGTCGCTCCAGCCCATGGCAACACA
>CAYGUD010000120.1:290-6494 GCA_964352865.1 uncultured Hyphomonas sp. | reverse complement strand
GATTTATTGTGTTTGCTCTCCCTTACCGCACGAAGGCGTAGATGTCGTGAACCGCGTCCTGGCCGACACCAAGGCGAAGCGAGACAGTATCAATCCTGGCGAAATCCAGGGCTTTGAGACCTCGATTACGGAACTAGGTGACGTACTGACGCTCCCGAATGCCCAATTTGGACATGATGCGTTCTACATCGCTCGCCTAAAACGCGATTCCTGACAAATTTGTCATCGAATGCAACGATTTTGCCCAAATCATGCCTTTTCAGGTTCATAGGGAGTTCACCTGATCTGCCGCAATATGCGTTCAGTCTATTCTCGTGCGGAAGGAGCACATTCCAATGACGACACCTATTTCAGCCTTCACGGCCCCGACAAAACTCTTCGCCGGCGCAATCGCTGCCATGACGCTCGCTGTATCTGGCTGCCAAAGCACTTATGGCGCCAACACGGTCAGCTCTAGCACCGTGGGCTACGCCATGACTGTCAAACCCGGCGTCGTGACCAATGTTCGCGCCGTAACAATCAAGCCTGATCGCTCAATCATTGGCTCAGCAACCGGTGCAGTTCTCGGCGGTATTGCGGGTTCTGAACTTGGCGGCGGCGACAAAGCCAATACGGCCGGCGCTATTGGCGGCGCGGTCCTGGGCGGCATCGCCGGCAACATGATCGGCACGGCCGCAGGCACCAAGCAAGGCATGGCCGTCACAGTCGAGTTTAATGACGGCAATGTTAAAGCCTTCATTCAGCCTGCTGATACCAACATTCAGCCTGGCCAGCGCGTGAATGTCGAATTCCGGGAAGACGGCGCATATGTTGTGCCGGTGCAATACGCTCCGGGATACTAATCCGGATCTGCTGAAATACCCAACCAAGTCCGCCGCCAGCCTTGTGCTGGCGGCGGTTACGTTTTAGGCCTGCAGCATGAGTGACGTGTTGATTTCACCGTCGATTCTGTCGGCGGATTTTGCAGAACTCGGCGTAGAGATACGCCGGATCGATGACGCTGGCGCCGATATGATTCATGTCGATGTTATGGACGGTCATTTCGTGCCCAATCTGACCTTCGGGCCGCCCGTAATCGAAAAGCTCAGACCGCATTCTGACAAGCCGTTTGACGTGCACCTGATGATCGCGCCAGTCGATCCATTCATCGATGACTTTGCCAAAGCCGGCGCCAATTTCCTGACCGTGCACCCTGAATCTGGTCCGCACCTGCACCGCACCATCCAAGCCATTCGCGCAGCTGGAATGAAGCCGGGTGTCGCCCTAAATCCAGGCACGCCTGCCGAGGTTGTAGACCCGGTGATTGATGACATCGATCTAATCCTTGTCATGTCAGTTAACCCCGGCTTCGGCGGCCAGAGCTTTATTGAAAGTCAGCTGCGGAAAATCGAAATCCTGCGCCAGAAAATCGATGCCACCGGCCGCGATATTATCCTCGAAGTCGATGGGGGCCTAAACCCGCAAACCGCGCCGCGGGCAATTTCTGCAGGCGTAACGGCGATCGTTGCGGGGTCTGCTGTGTTTCGTGGCGGTCCAGACCAGTATGCCTTGAATATTTCTACGCTCCGCGCCGGGGCAACCATTTAAGTGTCTGGGCGCGACATGAGCGAAGCAAACCCTTCTGAAACGCCAAAAGCGAAACGCAGCGACGCTGAAGATGCCGCTGTTTGGGCCCGCTTTGCCGGACGCCCTGGCGAAGATGCTAAAGTCTCTGCGGTGCATAGACTGCGGATCGCGGGCAGCGCCCCTGATGGCTTCGGCCTGCATATGCGCCAGATCATTCCCGCCGACGCATTGCGCGGCGAAATGTTGATGCGCGGAATCTGGCGGATTGGCACCGATCGCTTGACCGTCAATGACGGTACCGCGCCATGGAATAGCGCCATGCCATCACGCCATTATGCCAATCGACTACACCGTTTTGACTGGCTCGCCGATTTATTCACGCAAGGCGAAACCGGCGCCGATCGCGCGCGCTACCTGGTCGATGATTGGATCGAAAATTTCGGCCGCTTTGATGGCTTCACCTGGCGCACGGGGTGTGCAGGTGATCGTGTCTGGAACTGGATGCGATGCGGCGCCGCACTGTTCGAAAGCGGCACGCCGGAGGCGCGTGAAGCGCGGTTGGAAGCCCTCGGGCGTCAGGCCCGCCACATCCTGGCGCTGGTTGATAATGAAGTGGAACCCAAAGCGCGCTGGCGCGGGGTCACACTTTCCGTCGCACATGCGCTTTGCCTGGGCCGTGGAAAAGGCCTCGACGATGCCGAGATGCAGTTGGAAAGCGAGTGTACCGCGCAATTCTTTGCAGACGGAGGACATGTTAGTCGGTCTCCCGCGCGTGCGCTCAGATGTCTGGCGGATCTCATCACAATCCATGATCTGCTGTTACGCAGCGATCGCGAGGTGCCTGAATTCCTCACGCGTTGGATCGCTCGGATTGGCGGGATGGTGTCATTTTTCAAAGCCGGCGATGATGCCCTCATGCCGTTTCATGACGGTGATGAGCGCTGGCCGGAAGCCGTCGACGCCGTACTCGAGCATATGGAAACACCGCCGCGACGATTTTCCGTTGCGCCAAAGTCTGGCTTTCACAAATTGCAGAAAGGCGAGACTGTTCTTGTCCTGGATGCAGGCGCTGCGCCGGAACCTCCGTTTGGCGACAAAGCTCATGCTGGCGCATTGGGATTTGAACTACATGACGGCCCGGCGCGTTTGATCACATCGTGTGCTTGTAGCCCGGAAATTGATATTGCGTTCCGCGCTGCGGTGCGCCGGACGAGTGCACACTCGACGCTGATCCTCGGCGAAATGGATTCTTCGCGTTTCGCCACGAATGAAGATACCCGCCTGCTTTATCCGCAAGGCCCGGAGGGCATATCGGCCAAGCGGCTTGAAGAAGACTCCGAAATCTGGCTCGACGCCCAGCATGGCGGCTATAAGCGGGATTTCGGCTTATTGCATCGCCGCCGCTTGTTCATGGCCGGCGACGGATCCCGTCTCACCGGGGAGGACTCTCTCGCACGACCTGTTTCCGCCGGTGCGACGGAAAACGAAGCCCCAATCGTTTATGCTTTGAGGTTTCATTTGCATCCCACTGTGACTGCCGTCATGACGGGGGAGGCTATTATTCTATATAGTGACCTTGGCGTTAAATGGCGATTCAAGACGAGCCATGCAAAAGCAAAAATAGAAGAGACTATTTACTTGGGCAGAGGGATTGTGGAACGCAGCGAGCAAATCGTGTTGAGTGGAGCGGCCAACCCCAATAGTGACGGGTCGATACCGCCCAATTGTATTCGCTGGGCGTTTCTGAAAGCGGACCAGCAATGAAGCCGGAAATCGAAGCCAAACGGGCAATGGCCCTGACGCTCGGTTTTGACGTCTTTACGGCTTTCTTCGCCATGCTTTGCGCAGTTTATGTACGTTGGATGTCAACTGGTGGCGCACCGCCTACAGCGGTTTTGACGTCTTTTACTGCGTCATTGACTTTTGCTTTTGCCGCTGCGTTTTCATTCTTCTTCTTGCGCGTACACCGGCAAGTTTGGCGCCATTCGGGGTGGCCTGACGCCGTCAGGATTGTTCAAGCGGTTGCACTCACCGCGCTCATTTTCCTGCCTCTGATGTTTTTGTGGAATCGACTTATTGGGTTTCCGCGATCCAGCCTGCCATTGGCTCTGATTGTTTGGGTGACACTGGTTTTCCTCGGGCGCATGGTCGCGCTGTCACGTTCAACACGGCGACCCTTTCAGATTTTCCAAGGCGTTCGTGCTGATGCGCCGCCCGCAATCCTCGTTGCAAATGCGGGTGAGGCGGCGGATGTCCTGCGTGATCTTCAGGCGACAAAAGGAGGGGCTCCGGTACGCATTCTGGGTTTGATAGAAGCAGACGGTGCAGAACCCGGACGCGCGATCCGCGGCGCACCCGTTTTCGGGGGACTCAGCGAACTCGGAAAAATGCTCGACCTTCTGGCGGTGCGCTATGGCGCTACACCTTGGGTCGCTGTCGCTGGAAGCGTCCGATCGAATGAAACAATGAATGCTGTGCTCGAAACAACCACGCGGCATGGCTCGGAAGTGATGGCGCTGGGGTCTGACCGTGAAGGGCTTCATTTACAGGGTGTCCGACCGGCTGACTTGCTGGCACGCCCACAGAGAAAACTAGATATTCAACCGGTCAGAAGCCTGTTGGAGGGCAAGCGCGTTTTCGTCACCGGCGCCGGCGGCACGATCGGGTCTGAACTTGTCCAGCAATGTGCAGATATGGGGGTGTCTCATCTCACGCTCTACGACGCCTCCGAATTCAATCTCTACGAAATAGATTTAACCCTCAGAGAACAGCATCCGAATCTCGACATCTATGCTCAGATTGGTGACGTTCGAGATAAAACCCGTTTGCGCGAAGCCGTCCTGCATTCGAAACCTGAGATCATGATTCATGCAGCCGCGCTGAAACATGTTCCGCTGATGGAATTGAATCCCTGCGAAGCGATCCTGACAAATGTCGGCGGCGCAATCAACGCGGTCGATATTGCTATCGAATGCGGGCTTGAACGCTTCGTCTTCATTTCGACTGACAAGGCTGTGGACCCTGACAACGTCATGGGCGCAACCAAACGACTGGCGGAACTGGCGCTGGCGTATCGCACGAAAGACACCCAGCTCGCAGTCTCAATGGTCCGGTTTGGCAATGTCCTTGGGTCATCGGGATCCGTGGTGCCCTTGTTCGAGCGCCAGATCGCTGCTGGCGGCCCGCTTACCCTCACAGATGATCAGGTGTCGCGCTATTTCATGACCGTAGAAGAAGCCGCTTCGCTAGTCTTGCAAGGCACGGCGCATAATGGAGAACCAGGCGACTCATCTCTCTATGTCCTCGATATGGGAGACCCGATCAGAATTCGGACCCTAGCCGAAGCGATGATCCGGATGAAAGGCATGGTCCCCTATCAGGAAATCAAGATCAGAACGACTGGGCTCCGTCCTGGAGAGAAGCTGCACGAGGAGCTCACTTATGCCGATGAACGGCTCATTGAAACAGGCATTAACGGCCTAAACAAAGTAACGCCCCAGTCGCGCACTCAAAAACCAGGCGATTTTGACGAAGGTTTGAAATCCCTATTGCATCATGCCGGCAACCGGCACTCGCTCGAAGCATTGCGCGCATTGGCGGAACTGGTTCCCGCCTATAATCCACCAAACTGCTCAAAATAGGTGATAGAGACGCGTTGACCGCGCTGGGACTCGTGATAGGCGGGCCAGCGTGATCAGCCCTTTTTTGCCTGAAAGCCGTTTCATGACCCACGCCACCAAAATTCGCCGCGCCCTGATTTCCGTTTCTGACAAGGAGGGTCTGGTTGAACGGGCGCGAGCCCTGGTCGGTTTCGGAATCGAACTTGTTTCGACCGGCGGCACCTCCCGCGCCCTTAAGGAAGCGGGTCTCGACGTCAAGGATGTCGCCGATCTGACAGGTTATCCAGAGATGATGGATGGACGGGTCAAAACCTTGCACCCTGCAATCCATGGCGGCCTGCTCTTCTTGCGCAACAATGACAGTCATAAAGCCGATGCGCAGCAGCATGGGATAGAAGCCATCGATCTCGTTTATATCAATCTCTATCCGTTCGAGGCAACAGTGGCCTCTGGTGCGGGCTTCGAAGATTGTATTGAAAATATCGACATTGGTGGCCCTGCGATGTTGCGTGCTGCTGCGAAGAATGGCGACTCGGTAGCAGTGTGCACTGATGGCAGCGATCTGGATGCAGTCCTGGCTGAGATGGCCAGCACTGGCGGCCGTGTATCTCGCGATACGTCTCGTAAGCTCGCTGCGAAAACCTATGCCCGCACAGCCGCATATGATGCAGCGATTTCCGGCTGGTATGCACGTCAACTCGATGACGCAGCGCCAGACTGGGTCGGCTTTGGTGGCAAACTGAACGAAGCCCTGCGCTATGGCGAGAATCCGCATCAGAAAGCGGCGTTCTATGTCACCGGCGAGACCCGTCCGGGCGTCGCGACAGCGCAGCAAGTGCAAGGAAAGGCGCTATCCTACAATAATATCAACGATACCGACGCGGCTTACGAACTGATCGGCGAGCTGGGAGATGAGACACCTGCTGTTGCCATCATTAAGCACGCAAACCCCTGCGGTGTGGCGCTCGGCGATACAGTGATCGGTGCGTATCGCGAGGCGCTTGCCTGCGATTCCACG
>CAYGUD010000120.1:0-280 GCA_964352865.1 uncultured Hyphomonas sp. | reverse complement strand
GGATGAGGCGACCGCCAAAGAGATCACCTCCGTTTTCACCGAAGTTGTTATCGCACCCGGCGCTGATGATGCGGCAATTGAGGTGTTTAAGAAGAAGAAAAACCTGCGTCTGCTTCTGACCAATGGCTTGCCAGACCCGGCCGCCGCCGGAACGTTCGTGAAAACGGTTGCCGGCGGTCTTCTGGTGCAAGACAGAGATTTTGGCCGTATCAGCAAGGATGATCTGAAAATTGTTACCAAGCTGGCGCCCACCGACGCCCAAATGGAGGACCTTCTATTT
>CAYGUD010000119.1:0-6537 GCA_964352865.1 uncultured Hyphomonas sp. | reverse complement strand
CAAACGATTGCGCGAATGATCCGGGTCATCCTGGAACAGGATGCTGGAGCGGCGGCCGTCCGGGTCATCGGGATCAACCATCATCCGCGTCATCGAGCCTTCTTCAGCATGCTTGGGATGGCGAACAAAAGTGCGGTCATTGACCGTGGCGCGGACATTATCATAGCCGCTGAGCAACCAGGTCTTTACGCCCTCATCCCGCATCACCGGACATGCATCGCGCAGCGCCTTGAGGCGGGGATGTGGATCATCCCGCGCCTCTGGATCGAAAGCTGAGATCTCCATAATACTGGTGGGGACTTTGGCAGGTTTCGCTGTCTCGCTCATGGCTCAGGCCTCCGTTGATCGTGGGCGGGCCGTGCATGAGTATTACGAGTGTCTGATTGTGATGCACGACCGTATTGGCATCAGGATAGCCAATTTTTGCGATCACGGACAGGCTGTCTTTAGGTCACCCTGCCGCCGCCATCTCGATTGCCCGTGCCTCAAGGTCCTCCATCGCGGCGCCAAATTCCTGCGCCAGTTTAGCCACGGCGCGCGCTTCGGCGGTATCCGCATAAGCATTGCTGGTCGATCGATCGGACACCACACGGCTGACGCCTGATTTGTCGGCATGTGTGGTCAGCGTGGCATAAGGATAACCCGTTCGCACATCGAGCATCAGCGCGCTCGCTGTGGCTTCGACTTCGACGGTCCGGCTGGGCAAGACGAACATGCCGATAATGGTCAGGTCTGCCAGCGCCAGTGCATTGGCTTTTTCCTGACGACTGGAGCCGACTTCATAAGTCACGACATAGTCCAGATGCTGACGCGCTGCCCCGCGCCGGATGTTCGCAACCACGGCCGCAGCGCGGTTCATTCCGGGTGCAGCCGGCTCGCCAACCATGGACGCGATCAACGGGCTCACCGGTACAAAGGCGCCATATTGATCCCCCATCTCTTCGATCAAGTCTTGCCAGATCCGCGCTTCATCCGCCGGCAACGCAGTAAGGGATCCATTCTTGATGCGGGCCAGACCGATGCGCGCCGGAAAGGCCAGAGTCGGCTCAATCGCAGCGATCCGCCGAACATCAGCATCAACATCTGTCGGCGCACCATTGGCAATCTCATGGCTGGCATCATACCGCGCCAGATAGGCCGATCCGGAACTGGTCTGCAGTGATGCAGAGCAGGCGCCGAGCGCCAAAATAGTGGCTGCAGCGAGTGTCATTCTAATAAGGGTCATCTCAATCCATCCTGAAGCTAAGTATGTGAGCGATCGCTAACAATTGTGGCAGCATTTGGACCTTTCGAAAGAAGTGTTCACGGCAAGGCTTGGCTTACCTCCGGTAAACAGTTGGAGAACAGAGCATGGGAGACAACAATGACGGCAATGACTATGGATAAAACCGCGCTCAAGAAGAAATATGCGGAGGAACGCGACAAGCGCCTGCGCGAAGATGGCAATGCGCAATATGTCCGCCTCGAAGGCACATTCGAGGATCTGGCTGCTGATCCCTATACGCCCTGGAAAGAGCGCGCCCCGGTGACCGATCATGTTACATTTGCCTTCATAGGTGGTGGCTTTGCGGGTCTGGTGGTTGGCGCCCGGCTCAAACAAGCCGGTATAGACAGCGTCCGCATCATTGAAAAAGGCGGTGACTTTGGCGGCACCTGGTACTGGAACCGCTATCCCGGGGCACAATGCGATACAGCCTCAATGATTTATCTGCCTCTGCTCGAAGAGACCGGGCATATGCCCACCGAAAAGTACGCGCACGCCCCTGAGGTTCGGAGCCATTGCGGAAATATCGGCAAACAATTCGACCTCTATAAGGACGCGCTTTTTCATACCGAAGTCACGGCTCTGGAGTGGCAGGAGGATAGCGCGCGCTGGCTGGTCAAGACATCGCGCGGGGATGCGTTCACGGCCAAATATATCGGTATGGGCACAGGCCCTCTACATGTCGCCAAATTGCCTGGCATTGAAGGCATCGAAACGTTTAAAGGCAAGGCCTTCCACACCAGCCGCTGGGACTATGACTATACTGGCGGCACCCCGGACGGCGCGCCGATGGATAAATTGGCCGACAAGCGCGTCGCGATTATTGGCACCGGCGCAACAGCGGTGCAATGCGTCCCGCACCTCGCCAAAGCGACCAAAGAATTGCTGGTCTTCCAGCGCACACCGTCTTCGATTGATGTCCGCAACAATGCGCCGATTGATCGCGAATGGTTTGACTCCATTGCCACTCCCGGCTGGCAACAAAGGTGGTTCGACAATTTTGTTGAAAACCAGTCCCAGGGCTTCCCTGCCGAAGACTATGTTATGGATGGCTGGACTGAATTGTCCCGGCGCATTCGCGACAAAGTCCGGCTCCTGCCGCCCGAGCAATGGACACCGGAGAAAATGCTCGAAGCGTTCGAAGATGCTGATTTCGAAAAAATGGAAGAAATCCGTGCCCGCTGCAATCAAGTCGTTGCCGATGAAGACACTGCTGAGAATCTGAAAGCCTGGTATCGCCAATTGTGCAAACGGCCGTGTTTCCATGACCAGTATTTGCAGGCTTATAATGAGCCTGGCACGCAGCTCATCCACACCGATGGCAAAGGCGTTGAGCGGATCACTGAATCTGGCCTGGTCGCCAATGGCCAGGAATATGAAGTGGATTGCATTGTCTATGCGTCAGGCTTCGAAGTCGGGTCTGAATATACTGAGCGCGCTGGTTTTGACCCAGTTGGCAAAGATGGCCTCACGCTGTCCAAGGCGTGGGAGAATGGGATGCGGACACTGCACGGAGTACATGTGAACGGCTTCCCGAATGCGTTCATCGTCCAGCCGAGCCAGGCGGCAAATCTGATATCAAACGTGCCGCATAATATTGTCGATCACGCCAATACGATCAGCGCTGTGGTTGCGCATGCTGAACAAAATGGTTTCGCGCAAGTTGAGCCGACCAAAGCAGCGCAGGATGCCTGGGTCGAAATGGTCCTGACCGGCATCGGCATGCTGATCGGCAACACCGAATGCACGCCTGGATATTACAATAATGAGGGCGCGGGCATCACGGACAAGAACCGTCACGGGCTAGGTCATCCAGGTGGCGCGCGCGCCTATTTTGCCCATATCGCAGCGTGGCGAGAATCCGGGAAATATGAAGGCCTGGACTTTTCTTGAAAGCCGGAGCGCAAGCCGCATGGAGTTGAAAGCCACAACTTATGACGTCGCGGATCAGATCGCGACAATCTGCCTGAACCGCCCGCATCGCAGCAATGCGTGGACGGGGCGAATGCACACCGAGTATCGCTATCTGCTCGATTTGGCCGACAAATCGGAAGAGGTCCGCATTATCCTCGTGACGGGAACGGGCGACCGCTTCTGTGTGGGCGGCGACTCCAAGGCGCTGGATGGCCACTCCAAGTCCGGCGCCTATGATCCAGGCACTGCACCCGACCTGGTGATGCCGGGCGAGACGGAGTTCGCCCCGTTCCGCGAGGATTTCTCGTATCATTTCGCGCTGACCAAGCCAGTGATTGCAGCGATTAATGGTGCAGCGGCCGGCGTTGGCCTGGTGCTGGCCTGCTATGCCGACATCCGCTTTGCGGTGCCGGGCGCGAAACTGACCACGGCGCATGGCCCGCTCAATCTCCCTGCCGAATACGGTTTGTCCTGGTTATTACCGAGATTGATCGGCGGTGCGCGCGCTATGGAATTACTCATCTCGAGCCGCAAATTCTTGACTGATGAGGCACACACGATCGGTCTGGTGCACAGATTGATCGCGCCGGAGCAATTGCTTATCGAGGCCCGTGCTTATGCGCGCGATTTGATCACCCGTGTCTCGCCTGAATCAGCGTATCAATCGAAACGCCAAACCTATCTGGATTTCCACCGTGATATCGGCACTTCAGTGAGAGACGCAAACGCCTTGATGGACACCATGGTCAAAAAACCAGACTATAAAGAAGCGATCGCAGCTTTTCTTGAAAAACGTCCGGCGCGTTGGGGCGAAAAAGAGTAATCACAATTTATCGGGGAAACGCGGGCACAAATTTCCTGGAATTCATCCCAGATTCGAACAAGAATCGCCTGTAAACTGGTATTCCTGCCTCCTTAATTGAAACACCGCGCTATTCGGAGGTAAAAATTCTGCAATCCAGCCATCTATATCAGTAAAAAATTGGACATCGCACGCCTTGATTTCCTAGTTGGAAATCATGAACACAGACACAACCGAAAATATTTCGAAGCTCGACTTGCTGACGCAGGCCGCAGATATCGTCGCCGCCTATGTCAGCAACAATGCGATCAGTGCCGCGGATTTACCGTCATTGCTGACGACAGTTCACCAGAAACTGGGCGAGTTGGCGGTTGACGGAGGTGAGGCCCAAAGGCCAGATCCGGCTGTGCCGATCAAGAAGTCTGTCACCGATCATCATATCATTTGTCTGGAAGACGGCGCCAAACTCAAAATGCTGAAACGCTACTTGCGGACACGCTATAATCTGACCCCGGATGAGTATCGCAAGCGCTGGGGCCTGCCGGCCGACTATCCAATGGTTGCGCCGGAATATGCGCGGCGACGTTCTGACTTTGCCAAGAAGATCGGACTCGGCAAATCCGGCAATTAAAGCGGCTATTCTAACTTAGAATATTATCGTTTTCATTGGCAGATTTTGGCGCTTTCTGGCGTTCGCCAGCAACCAGCGCGAGATCCAGAAAGATCTCCACTTCCTCAAATTCCGTTATCTCGAAGTTTGCGTCTTCGAGATGACTTTGAAGCAATTTCATTATTGCCAGAATGCGGTCCAGTTTGTCTGAATCGCTTACCCGTTTTCTCATCGCACCACTCATATTTTATGTGCTAACTATAAGCACACAGGCGTATCAAAAGGTTTAAGAGAATTGGTTGATGTAAATTCATCAGCTCGAAATGCAGAATTAGACTGGATTATCTCGTAACTGTGCGCAAAACTTTGTTTTAACAAATAAGACATGGGAGGAGACTGTATTGTTGTCCGAGCGTTTCAATTGGGACAGATTGCGTGTTTTTCGGCTCGTCGCCGAAGCCAGAAGCATGACCGCCGCTGCGAAAATACTTGGAGAATCCACACCAACGATCAGTCGCCGGATCAATGATCTTGAGCGCGCGCTCAGCACCAAACTGTTTCAGCGTTCCAAGCGAGGGGTTGAACTGACAGCCGCCGGCAAGCGCTTAATGGATCTTGCCAACCAGATGCAGGGCCTGGTCGAAACCGTTGGCGAGCAAGTCGCTGAGTCCGATAGTTCTGTCTCTGGTGCGATCAAAATCAAAGCCAGCGATGGCCTCGGTCCATACTGGATTGCCCGCCATCTTCCCGCCTTTCATCGCCAATTACCGAACGTCCAGATCGATTTGGAAATTGGACTGGCGACAGAAGATGTCGTCGATCACGAAGCGGACGTCGCGATTGTCTTCGAAAAACCCACTCACCCGGAGATCATTTCCCAACCCCTGGGAACGCTGCATTATTTGTGCTTCGCATCTGATCAGTATCTGCAGGAAAACCCAGAACCGACCAGCATCTATCAGTTTCAGGGCCATAAGCTTTTGATGCATACCGACCACGTGCATCAAATCGAGCGTTGGTCGAAAAACATCCGAGAGCTCAAGGACTTTATCGACTATTCGGCAATCACCAATTCTGCCACGGCGTTGATGACCCTGTGTCAACATCATGCTGGGATTGCGATTATGCCGAGCTATGTCGCGGCACTGGGCACCAATCTGGTCCCGCTTGGCATCCCGCCATTGGCGCCAATCCAGTTCTGGATCACGTATACGGAGCGGGTTCGCCGAAACAGCGCCGGGATCGCGGCAATCGAGTGGCTGCTCTCGGTGTTCAATGAAATTGAACACCCGTGGTTCTCGAAAGACTTCAAACACCCAACCCGGACCACTCGCCTGGACGGCCCTCGCTCAGGCGGCCGTTTGCTGCAAGACCCTGCAGCGCCTCGCCATTAGAGCTGATCCGTACTGCAGCGGAACGTGAACAAAGCACGAAAACAGCAAGACGTTCTTAACCATACGCGCTAATACAGAGCGTATGAGTGAAGCGATTCGAATTCTCGGCATTGACCCGGGCCTGCGCCACACTGGATGGGGCGTGATTGACCTGATCGGCTCGCGCCTCAGCCATGTTGGCCACGGCGTGATCAATATCGATCCGGAACTGCCCATGGCTGATCGACTGGCCGGGATTTTCCACGCCGTCGGCGAACTGGTGCAGACTTACAAGCCAGACCATAGCGGCTGTGAAGAAACCATCGTCAATGTCAATCCACGCTCGGCGCTGAAACTTGGCCAGGCACGCGGCGCGGCGATGACCTCGCTATCCTTTCATGGTCTGGAAGTCTCCGAATTCGCCCCGACGGCGATCAAGCTTGCAATTGTCGGGTCAGGCCGCGCCAATAAGGATCAGGTCCAGTTCATGATTGCCCGCTTACTGCCCCGCGCCGGGGATATGAAAGCTGACGCCGCAGATGCTTTGGCGTGCGCAATCTGCACAGCCCACAAT
>CAYGUD010000118.1:0-6649 GCA_964352865.1 uncultured Hyphomonas sp. | reverse complement strand
CAGGTCAGGAACAGCGTAATGTCTGCAATTGAAAAGCGATCCGCCGCGACCCAGTCTTTTCCGACCAGATGCTCATCCAGCCGCGCGGCAAACTTTTTGACGCTCTGTTCGGCTTTGGCCCCGGCTTCCGGAAGCTGCGGATTCTCGAGCGGCGCCATCATTGGATGGGTATTCCGGAACCAGGCCGCGAATTGCATCATCATCATGAATTCTACGCGGCGGTCCCACATCTCGATCAAGCCTTTTTCGCGTGCATCGCTGCCCATCAGATTGGGCTCCGGGAACATATGCTCGAAAAAGCTGCAAATCGCGCGGCTTTCAGTGATCGTTTCACCATCATCCAGTACCAGAACCGGAACTTGGGAGAACGGAGAGAGTTCGCGATAGGCAGGCTGTTTGTGCTCACCCTTCATGATCGAAACCTCGACCAGCTCAACCGCATCCAGCTTTCCCTTGGCTTTCAGGAAATTGTAAGTGCGTTCCGGGTTCACCGCTTTAGGGGCATGATAAAGTTGCATTCTTGTCTCCTCTACCGGCAAGCGGCTAGTTGAATTTCTTTCTGATCCCGACCGTCACATTTAGCGGCTCGCCGGGGAAGTAGCGCTCATTACCAAACGCAAAATCGGCGCGGTCTGCGTAAGCCGCATCGGTCAGGTTTCGAACAATCAGGAATGATTCCAGAGCCTCCGACACGCTGTAATTCGCTCGCAAATTAGCCACCCAATGGCCAGGATAGTCCTGTGTGTTGGCAGCGTTGGTGAAATACTCGCCAACATAATTGGTTGAAGCCTCAAGACTGAGTTTATCACTGACTAACCATGTGAACGATCCGTTTGCCAGCCATTCCGGAGCGGTGTCGATCTGGTTGCCGTCGACAATGATCTCGTTCCCGGCCGCGCCAATTCGATCGAACGTATAAGTCTGATCAGACCAGCTCAGATTGCCATTGAAAATAAAATGATCGCTGATCTGCCAATTGGCTGCGAGTTCGATCCCTTGGTGACGGGTCGAACCATCCGTGACGTTAAGACCATCTGAGTCGCGGAAGAAGAAATTGTCCTTGTCTGCAGAGTAAGCAGCCACATCGAAGATCACCGCGCCTTCAGCGAACGATCCACGCGCGCCAATCTCGAAACTGTCGAGGGTTTCAACGTCCGCTTCGGCAACGCCTTGTTGTGATTGCAGACGATAGAGATCGCTAGCCTGCGGCGCCCGGCTTCCCCGCGCATAATTGGCATACAGGCTGAGGGTTTCACTGGCCTCATAGACCAGTCCGAGTTTTGGGGTCACGAAGTCGAAATTGTCGCTACGGTCAGCGAGGACATTGAACCGGCCATTGATGCCCGCGGCCGCGTCAGTGGAATAATCGAAAGAATGTGCCTCGGCGCGCAACCCAGCCAGCAGGGTAAGTTTTTCAGATAGCGCCCAGTCCAGTTCACTCCACACCGCGCCGACAAGCGTATCGACGGTGTAATCATAGTGGACACCAACCGGGAAACGCGTGTCCCCCGGAAAGAAACCGAACGGCGCAGGTTGCGTCTCACGTAAATAGCCCGACGCCAGATCCAAATCCGCGCCTAGACGCCACGTCACGGCATCAGAAACATCGCGCTCATAGCGGCTCATCACGCCGATGCCCGTATGACCATTTTTCTCAAACCCGCGATAAGGCAGGAAATGCTGACGGAAATCCATTTGCTGGGTCCGCGCAAACGGCGTCAGGATGAGCGTCCCGTCAGCAAACGGGCGCTCGAGGCGCATGGCGCCGCGCGCTGACCACGCATCGCGGTAAGCCAATGGGTCGTCATTCGCTTTGGCAATGTCTCGGTCTTCATAAGCGTCATCGCCCTGAATAAAATCGGCCGTTTCCTGTTCGAGATAAGATGCGGAGGCCCAGGCCGTAACATTCCAGCCGGCAAACACGGTTTCAGCAACGCCCGAGCCTTTCAGTTGCAAAGCGCCCGTATTGTCGCGCCAGCCAGTGTCTTTCAGCACCGAGAGAGAGGCCCGGCCAAGATAGCCCTGATCATAGATCAAATCGGTTTTGTAGCGGCCCAGGCTGCCATAAGACGCGTTGGCTTGCTTTAAGGCCTCACCGCTTGGATCTGTCAGGATCACATTGACGAGGCCATGGACGGCATTCGAGCCATATTTCGCCGATCCGGGACCGCGCACGACTTCAATCGCTTTCGCGGTTTCATGGTGCGGTTCAATCAGAATATTGACGTTACCGAAGGCTGGTGAGCGTGTTGGCACGCCGTTTTCGAGGATCAGGAAACTCCCCTGCCCGGCGCCGCCTGTCAGAACCGGCGAGCGAATGGCCAGTAAGTGTTCCTGTCCGGAATTGGTGTGAATGTTCACCCCCGGCAGCGTGTAGAGGACTTCAGCCGGATGATCTGCCGCGATGGCCGCAATCGTCGCCGCGTCGATAATAGAGACCGCGCCTGCGCCTTTCGGACTACGATCACCATACGTCGTAATCGTCGACAGAACGCGATTGCTGCGTTCTGGACAGAATGGCGATTGAGCATCAGCGGGCAAACCGCGCTCTTCGAGACAGGCTGCGACGGTCGCTGCGACGTCTTTCTGCGCGTCGTCATAAGCAAACTGAGCGCTCGCTGCGTTGGCGACACTCAGCCCCGCAGTGATTAGCAAGATCGTTCTGATCATAGAGTGAGATTAACTCCCAAGGAACAAAGCGGCAGGCAAAGCCCCGACCACAGCACCGGACAAACAGGTTGCCAGGGTCCCGGCGACAAGTGTTTTCCACGCAAGCTCAAGAAATGTTGTTCGGCGTTGAGGCTCAATGATCGACAAGCCGCCAATCAGGATGCCAATCGAGCCAAAGTTCGCAAAACCACAAATTGCGTGCGCTGTTATCATGCTGGTTCGCGGCGAAAGGCCTTCGCCCGCCGGACCAGCCAATTGCAGGAAGGCGACGAATTCTGTCAGCACGGTCTTGATGCCAATCAGCGAGCCGGATTGCGCCGCTTCTGACATTGGCACACCAACCATGTACATGATTGGGGCAAAGACCCAGCCGAGGACACGCTCTATCGATAAGGGCGCCCCGAAAACGTCCGGAAAGGCACCTAATCCTGCATTCACGAGAAACAGTAATGCGAAAGCTGCAATCAGCATGGTGACGATATTGGCGAGGATTTTCAGGCCATCAGAAGCGCCGGTCGCAAACGCGTCCATGGTCGATTCATATTCAAAATCAGGCTCATGCGCCCGCTGCTTCTCATCGACGCTTTCTGGCACCATGACCAAAGCCAGTGCGACGGCGGCAGGCGCCGCAATCAAAGACGCGGCAAGCAATTGCCCCAGCGCGTTCGGCAAGACGTCTTTCAGGAACACGCCGTAAAGCACCAGAACGCTGCCTGCGACCGTCGCAAAACCCGCAACCATGAGAATGAAGATCTCTGACCGCGACATGCCTTTCAGATACGGCTTCACCAGAACCGGCGCCTCTGTCATGCCCATGAAAACGTTTGCTGACACAGCAAGCGATGTCGCGCCGCCCAGGCCCATGAATTTGCGGAAGACGAAAGCAAAGCCCTTGGTGACCCAGCGCAGGACATGCCAATGCCACAAGATCGCTGATAGAGCGGCCACGACGATAATCAGCGGCAGCAAATGGACCGCAAAGATCGGACCTGGCTGACCGCTCAATTCTTCCCATCCGGCCTGCGTGCCGAACACCGGCCCAAACACGAAAGCGGTGCCATAGGCGGTGGCATCGATCAGGCTATCAACGACAATATTTGCTGCAAACAGTGCCTCTCGAATGATCGGAATGCCGAACAGAACCAGGGCAAAGCCAAACTGGATCACAATAGCGCCAAGCACCAGTTTCCAGGGAAATGCTTTCCTATTTTCAGATAGCCCCCAGGCGATTCCAAAAATCATCGCAATGCCTAAAAAAGCACGCGCATTGTCCCAGCCCCATTCCATTGGCAATTCCTCAGCTATCCGTTTCCCGAACAAGACCTAGCCCGCGCATTACGAGCGGGCTAGCCTCCTTGTCAGCAAACAGAGCTATCCAAGCTTGCAAACACAGATCTTGTGCCCATCCGGATCGCGGAAATAGGCGCCGTAGAATGTCGGCATACGTTGACCAGGCTCGCCTTCACTCGGGGCGCCAAGTTCCATTGCTTTGGCATAGACCCGGTCAACGGTTTCATTATCAGCAACGCCGATTGCTGGCATGACGCCATTGCCGCACGACGCCGAGCCTTCATCATAGGGGCCGCCAATCGCGAGCATGGGTTGGCCCGGCGCGACGCCGTAAAAGTACAAGCGGCCATTGTCGAAAAAGCGCTTTGCGCCCATTTCGGCCAGGACCGCATCATAAAATTCGAGGGCTTTTTCTGTATTGTTTGACCCGAGCGTGACATAAGCAAGCATAGCGTTCTCCTGTAATAGATACGTGTCCTTAGCCACCATGCAGCCGCCTCTGTGACAAGAGGTAACGCAGCGTCGATGCTTGACGTTTACGTCAGCGGATGGTGCAAGGCCTTCGCACTTGCACAATGAGTTAAAGTTCTAGGAGACACACTTATGTCCATTCGTTTTGATGATCGCGTCGCAATTGTTACTGGCGCTGGCGGCGGCCTTGGCCGGCAACACGCGCTCGAACTCGCACGCCGCGGCGCTAAAGTGGTCATCAATGACCTCGGCGGCAGCATGGATGGCTCTGGCGGCAATTCAGAAGCTGCAGAAGCCGTTGTTGCGGAAATCAAAGCCATGGGCGGCGAAGCTATCGCAAACGGATCCTCGGTTGCGGATGATGTTGGCGTTCAGAAAATGATCGATGACACGATGAATGCGTTTGGGCGTATCGACATCGTCATCGCGAATGCCGGTATTTTGCGCGACAAGTCATTCTCCAAAATGACCACCGCCGACATCAATCTGGTCCTCGACGTCCACTTGCGCGGCTCTTTCAAGCCGATCCATGCGGCCTGGAATATCATGAAAGAGCAAAATTACGGCCGAATCGTTGTGACCACGTCTTCAACCGGTCTGTATGGCAATTTCGGACAAGCGAATTATGGCGCAGGCAAGCTCGGCGTGGTTGGCATGATGAACACGCTGAAAATTGAAGGCGCGAAAAACAACATCAAAATCAATGCGGTATGCCCAATCGCAGCAACCCGCATGACGGAAGGTCTGATGCCTCAGGCCATGCTCGACAATCTCAAGCCTGAATATGTCACGCCAGGCGTGATGAACCTGGTCAAGGAAGAGGCCCCTACCGGGATGATTCTATCCGCTGGCGCAGGCGCATTCTCAATGGCGCAGATCGTTGAAACCAATGGCGCTTTTGTCGGCCAGGGCGATGCGCTGACAGCTGAAGCGGTTGAAGCCAAATGGGACGAAATCACTGATACCAGCGTCCAGACGCACTTCGATTCAGGCTCAGGCCATGGCGCAAACATCTTCGCGCGCCTTCAGGAAGCCGCTGCGAAGGCTTAAATTACAGGCAAATCTGAAATAATTCATCGAAACCGGCGTCGCCCTATGGCCTCGCCGGTTTTTCTTTTCTAAGTTGCGACGTGGAAAAGGGACTGAAGGGGAGTGCACGATGCGCGTACTGATCTTGTCAGCATGTATTGGATTATTGGCGGCCTGCGGCGGCGACGGCGATATTGCGCCGGACACCACTGATATCGAGCCCGAAGTGACCCCAGTCGCTGAACTCTCGGAACCGGTGATCGACCCAACAGGCGAAGTCTGCGGCGGGATCGCAGCGCTGCAATGCCCGGACGGCTTTTATTGCCAGCAGGAAGCCGGCCAATGTCTGGAAGTTATGGACGGCGCCGGCACCTGCCAGCCGCAGCCTGAAATTTGCACCCGCGAATACCGCCCGGTTTGCGGCTGCGACGGTCAGACCTACAGCAATGCCTGTGTCGCCGCCTCTGAAGGCGTCAGCGTCGCGATTGAGGGCGAATGCGATGCGCCGGTGACGGAATAGGTCCCGGTGACCAAATAGATCAAAGCGTTTGAGCGGCACTCTCCGATAGCAAAGCCACACGATCAGGCATTGGCTCATCCGTAACCTCACGCTGATGCGTGACAGTGCGCAGGATTTGCGGCCCCTTGCTCGACTCAATTGGTGTCACCAGACGGCCATTTTTCGCCAATTGATCCATCAGGACCGCCGGAATGGTCTTCACCGCACCCGTCATCAGAATCCGATCAAACGGACCATGCTGGGCCAGCCCCTGCAATCCATTCCCATGCCGAATGGTGACATTGTCGACGCCAAGTTCTTTCAGCCTTGCCCGAGATTGTTCGACAAGCCGCTCATAGCGTTCGACGCCATAGACGTGGCGACAGATCTGACTAAGCAGCGCCGCTGTATAGCCACTGCCCGATCCGATCAGCAAAACACGCGTCTCTTTGCCTGGCGGGATGTGCAATGCCCGCAGCAGCATCGCGGTCACCACCGGGCGCGGCAAACTCTGTCCGCATGGGATCGGCAGCGCGCAATCTTCCGCCACCATGGCGCTCAAATGTTCAGCGACAAAGACGCCGCGATCGACTGTTTCGAGGGCCGTCAGGACGCCATCATCAGTAATCCCTTGCCGCCGCAATGACAGGATCCGGCGCGCGGCGCGCAACGGGTCAGGAATCAGGTCTG
>CAYGUD010000117.1:0-6694 GCA_964352865.1 uncultured Hyphomonas sp. | reverse complement strand
CGAAAGACCCGGCGCCGGAACAGAGCCCAGTCGCAAAGCCGCCGCCTCAGAAGCCAGCTGCACCTGTCACCCAGGCGCCTGTTGCCGCGGCAGTCGAGCCTAAACCAGCACCAGCGCCCTCGATGCCGCCGAAAAAGAAATCCTCCAGCTCCATTCCGCTTATGATTGGCGCGCTCGCGTTGGTCGGCATAGGTGGCTGGTTCGGGTATCAGGCGATTCAAAGCGGAGACGACCCGGCACCTGAAGCGCCGCGTGTGGCTGATACGCCGATCTGCGAAGTCTGCCCGGAAATGGTCAGCCTTGCGGGTGGAACCTTCTTGTTTGGAACTCGAGACAATGAAGCCAATCGCACCGGCAATGAGGGACCGCAACGCGAGGTGACTCTGCCAGCCTTTTCGATCAGCAAGACCGAAGTGACGTGGGACCAGTGGCAAAAATGCGTCGACGCTGAGGGCTGCGGTGCGGCGCAAGGCCGAGGCGAGGGCAGCGATCCGGTCACTGGCGTGAGCTGGAATGACGCGTCCGCTTATGCATCCTGGCTCAGCGAGGTGTCTGGTCAGACTTATCGCTTGCCAAGTGAAGCGGAATGGGAGTTCGCGGCGCGCGGCGGAACCAATACAGCCTATTGGTGGGGCGCGAGCTATCCCGGGCAGGGCGTAATCTCAGGTGCGGCCCGTGACACATCCGGATTGCCTGCAAATGCCTATGGCGTGGTTGGAATGCTCGGCAATGTTCGCGAATGGGTCGCAGATTGCTATGTGAATAACTATGTGAATGCGCCGAGTGATGGCCGCGCTGTAACCAGCGGTGATTGTAATCGTCCGGTCGTTCGCGGCGGATCTTTCAAGACAGGTGCCGCCGAGCATCGCGCCGCAAGCCGGGCCCGTTTTCGCAAATCGACAAAGGACAGCGGCTTAGGCTTTCGGGTCGTCGCGGACTAAGTCAGGGATTATCCGACATAGATCACTTCGATTTCGACCCGGCGATTCAGCGCCTCTGAAACCTCATCCGCAGTTTCGATCGCCAGATTTGTTTCGCCCAGGCCCTGCGGTGACAGTCGATCGCTGGATATGCCTTGATCAATGAACCAGTTCGCCACGGCCTCAGCAAAGGCTTGCGTCTGCGCGGCATTCTCTTCCGGCGTTCCGACGGTATCTGAGTAGGCGCGGATATTGATCATCGCAATCTCACGTTCGGAGGTGAGCGCGCTTTCAAGAACGCTCTCAAAAGGCGTCAGGTCGATAGGGTCGTATGACGCAACATAGATCGTTGCCGCGATTGGCGCCGCCTGCGGCTCGATCATCGGCTCTGGCTCGACCGCTTCTACAGGAGGCGACATGGAGCGTGTTGGCGCGCGCGTTGGCGGCGCTTCATCGGCAGGTTCGACTTGCTGTTGGGGGCGGCCTGAGGCCGGGAAGGCGGTGCGGTGCAGGGTGCAGGCGCTGGTCTCAGGCGCAATTGCAGAATTGATCCGGTAATAAGGATCACCGTCTGGTAAATCGCCGAAACGCGCGACTTCGAGCGCGCGATCTTGCGGCCGGGTCTCGCCAATCGTGCACATCATATCCCAGAGAATGGTCGGATTGTCTGAGTAATAATTATGCCCAACCCCGAATAGTTCAGTGGTCACGGCAGTGGCATCAATGGTCTGATAGTTTTGTGCGGTGCGGATATAGGGTCGGTTCGTATCCGTATCGCCGAGGCGTTTTTGTTGGTTCGAATTGACGATGTTGGAAATGTGCAAAGCGCGGTCGGTATCAGACGTATAGATTGTGACATTCGCATCCAGATTGTCGAACACGCCGTTCGCAGCATCAAAGATGTCTCTTTCCACGTCCGCTGCAACAAGCAGGATTCTAAACTCAAGATCGTCGCGATTGTGGCGATCGAGATAGTCACGGGCATAGTCTTCCAACGCGGTGGTCAGCACGCGATTGCCCATTGAGTGAGCAATAATGTTGATCCTCGAAACGTCGAGATCCTCAGTGATGATATCAAGAAATTCTTCAAGATAGGGCGCCGCGCTGAGGGATCTTGCGCGATCGCCTTGATAATCCTCAAGTGATAAGGCGCCTGCCGAAGGCCAGCTATACAGAACCGGAATACCAATATCGAATTGATCGTCTCGCGACAGATCATTCGAGAGCTGAGCGGCGCGGACCAGGGCTTCGTCAAATTTAACGTTAAAGCCATGTACGAACAGCAAGACTGAATCGGTGCCATCATAATGGATGGCGTCTTGCAGTGTTGCCGTGAACGTTTCGCGGCCATTCGTCGTGATTCGTGTCAGAAAGACATATTCAGCCAGCTTATCACTGTCTTGCGGGGCGCTTCCTTGGGCGTGTGGGGTCTCTCCGCGCTCGCGTTCACCGCCATCCTCGACCAGTTTCGGAAGCCATACATCTGCACGCCCCAGACGCAATCGGTCGCCGCTTTGGCCGAGCGCTTCGCTGACATCCTGAGCATCGCTGGCCAGATTGGTGTCATTCGTGAGCAGCAGTCGATTGGTGCCATACCAGACGCGGACACAGTCGACTTTGGCGTTGAGATTGGCCTCGGAAACCAGGCTGGAACAGTCAGTTCCGAAGTTCGGATGACGAATAACCAGAGGGCGAGTGAACCACCACCATGCTGCGACCGCACTCACAATGATGACGATCAGAATGCCTAAAATCCACCGAAGCACGCGTCCACCTCCTGGTACTTTACATCACGAGCATACATCACATTCGCGAACGAGAACAAGCATCACCGCAGTGACGGTTGATTCAGCACAGCCACGTTCGCAATCTGCGAAAATCCCGCTATAGCGCTGCGAAGCTGTGTTTTTGAAAGCGATCTCATGTCCGATTTTCTATTATTGGCGTTCATTCTGCTGGTTTCCGGGATCATTGCCGTTCCGATTGCGACGCGCCTGAAGCTCGGTTCGGTGCTTGGTTATCTGATCGCCGGAATTGCGATTAGCCCGCTTTTGTCCGTGCTCGGTGTGGATGTTGTGTCATTGCAGCATTTTGCCGAATTCGGCGTGGTTATGATGCTGTTCCTGGTCGGTATGGAATTAGAGCCGAAACTGCTCTGGCAAATGCGCAATCGCTTGCTTGGACTAGGTGGCGGACAAGTGTTGATGACGATGCTCCTGATCATGTCTGTCGCCATGGCGTTTGGGCAATCCTGGAACACGGCGCTGGTGATCGGAATGAGCCTGGCATTGTCCTCGACGGCAATTGTCTTGCAAACGCTGAATGAGAAGGGCCTGACGAAAAGCGATGGCGGACAAGCGAGCTTCTCGGTCTTGCTGTTTCAGGACATTGCTTTCATTCCAATGCTCGCCATCATCCCTCTACTCGCTTTCCCGGATGTCGTTCACGCAACTGCTGGCGGTGAATCAGACCACACTCTGAGCCTGGTCGAGGATCTCAATGGTTGGCAAACCATGCTGGTCACGGTCGGCGCAATTGCCGCTGTCATTCTTGGCGGGAACTATCTGACGCGGCCTGTGTTCCGGTTTGTCGCCGGGGCCAAGTTGCGTGAATTGTTCACTGCTGCGGCTTTGCTGATGGTGATTGGCATTGCTCTGCTGATGACATTGGTCGGTCTGTCACCGGCATTGGGGACGTTTCTCGCGGGCGTTGTTCTCGCCAATTCTGAATATAAGCATGAGCTCGAATCCGACATCGACCCGTTTCGCGGATTATTGCTGGGACTGTTCTTCATTACGGTCGGCGCCGGCATAGACTTCACTCTTCTCTCAGAGAATTTCGGTATTGTGGTCAGCATGACATTGGGGCTGATCGCCCTCAAAGCGACGGTTCTGTTTCTGCTTGGGTCTGCGTTCAAGATCAGAGGCGCGCAGCGTTGGTTATTCGCGCTTGGCATGGCTCAAGCCGGGGAGTTTGGATTTGTTCTTCTCGCCTTCACCGCGAGCAATGGAATTTTGCCAGAGCTGGTGAGCAACTTACTGCTGCTGGTCGTGGCGCTCTCTATGCTGATCACACCTCTTTTGTTCATTGTCTATGATCAGATTGAGGGCTTTTACGCTAAAGGCCCTGAGCAAGAAGCGGATGAAATTACTGAAGACAATGCCATCATTATCGCCGGACGCGGGCGCGTTGGCGGGATTGTCGATCGCATGCTGCGCACCGCCGGGTACACGTCGACCGTTATCGATTATAGCTCCAAACAGCTTGATATCATCCGAAAATATGGCGTCAGCCACGCCTATTTTGGCGATGCCACGCGTCCGGATCTCCTTCACGCGGCGGGCATCGACAAGGCGAAACTGTTGATTGTGACGATAGATGACAAGCATCAAATCACTGAACTGGTCTCGTATGCAGTGCGAAATTATCCGAACCTGCACATTATTGCGCGCTCCGTGGATCGTCATCATACTTACGAGCTTTGGGCGCATGGCTGCCGCGACATTATTCGCGAAACCTATGACAGTTCGCTTCGTATCGGGCGCTCTGCGTTTGAAGCCCTTGGCACACCGCGCGCTGCTGCTGAACAGATGAAGGATGCCTTTCACGAAATGGATCAGCAATCGATGATTGAAGTTGCGGATGTCTATGACATCAATATTCCGGGGCACGAGAATGAGGCCTATATCCAACGCATCCGAGACCGCGCTGAATCATGGGAAGCCGAGCTTCATGACCGGATGATGGAGATTCTGGAGCAGGATTCTGAGAAGGTCTGACACCGGCTCGATTGTTTTTTGATTGACGAAACCGCTTCGAGTGAGCTATCGGGCGCATTGGTTGAGACGCCTGCCGCTCGCTGGACGCAATTGTCCTTGGTGAAGATCTCACCGGTTTTCCGGTTCTTTCGCAGACCATTTCACATTCGGTCTGGCGGCAATGCGAGCTCCGCCCTTTGCTGGACCAAACTGACTTGTGAAAGGATCTTGCGATGACGTCGCATATTTATACACGCGTGCAGGCCAAAGCCCGTGCACGTCAATTGAAAGCCGAAAGCGGTGCCACGATGAGCTTGGCAGCCGCGTTGGAAATTGTCGCTAATGATATGGGGTTCCGAGATTGGAACACCGCGTCGGCCCGCCTCTCAAATGCGCCGGATACAAACTGGCAAGTTGGAGAACGGGTCAGCGGCCAATACTTGAAGCGCAACTTCACCGGCCGCATTCATGGCGTTCGAGAGTTGCAAGCCGGATCCGGCTATGAAGTGACCATCCACTTTGATGAGCCAGTTGATGTTGTCGATTGGGAGAGCTTTTCGGCACACCGACAGCGCATTAAGGCTCTGGTTTCACCTGAGGGTATTTCTTGGTCAAAGACCAGCGACGGCGTTCCACACCTCATCGTAGCGCCAGAGTCGGCTTTGATTGTTTAGTCTTTCCGGCGTCCGTCATGCTTGTCTATTCGCGCTGATATAGAGTAGATGGCATGACGGGTCGCCAACTCAGCCGAGTTGGAACACCTCGCTATTGACGGGCTCCCCAAAATCGGGAGACCTTGCAAAATAAGAGAGGCGTAAACGCCCAAGAGCGTAAGCTATCCGGCCTCCCCGGATCCTCAAAAGAGCCATTCACATCCTATCAATCGCAGTGCGCACGCGAGCATTTTTCCGTTTGCGAGCGCCGACAAAAAAGATGGCATGTGATGCTCAAAACCGTTGTTTGTATGAAATGGGGTATCCGTTATCCCACTAAATTTGTGAACCGCCTGTACAAAGCCGTACGTCGAAATGTGACCGGTGATTTACGCTTTGTCTGCTTTACCGATGATGCGAGCACGCTGATCGAAGGCGTCGAAGCACAGCCCTTACCTCACATTGATTTACCGGATCATTTGACGTGGCTCCCGTGGCGCAAATTGTCTTTGTGGCAGCCTGGTTTGGCCGGGCTCGAAGGGGATGTATTATTCCTGGATATTGATCTTGTCGTGACTGGAAATCTGGATCCAATCTGGTCTTATCACCCAGGCGAAATGTGTGTGGCCGAAAACTGGACACAGCCGGGACGCGGCATTGGCAATACGTCTGTATACCGATGGCGAGCCGGCACTCATACGGAGATTTACGAGCAATATCAGCGCGATCGCGAGGCTGTGCACGCGCTTTATCGCGTTGAACAGCAATATGTTTCTGCGATGATCAAATCTATGACCTACTGGCCAGCGGATTGGTGCGTGAGTTTTAAACACTCCCTATTGCCGAAATTTCCGATGAACTGGGTTCAAACGCCGCCACTACCAGAAGAAACGAAAGTGGTCGCCTTTACCGGACGGCCTGATCAAGATCAGGCCCGTGATGGTCTGTGGCCTGCGCCTTGGTATAAAAAGGCCTATAAGCACACAAAACCCACGCCCTGGATCGCAGAACATTGGCGCGATTGAGGCTTAGGCGTTTCTAGAAGCGCCGCGGCGTTCCCTAAACCTTCTCAGGCTTGCCTTTGCCGGCTGGCTTTGGTTTCCGCTTGGCCGGTTTTTCATCGACATATTTGAAGGTCAGTTCGTCCTTCTTCTTGTCGTGGCCGATTTTCACGGTACCGCCTTTGGAGAGTTTGCCGAACAATAGCTCCTCGGCCATTGGCTTCTTCACATGTTCGGAAATAACACGGGCCAGCGGCCGTGCGCCGAACTCTGCATCAAAGCCGCGTTTGGCGAGCCAGTCGCGGGCGCCCGTCGCCAGCTCGATTGTGACATTACGGTCCGCCAGCTGGACTTCCAACTGC
>CAYGUD010000116.1:2054-6735 GCA_964352865.1 uncultured Hyphomonas sp. | reverse complement strand
CTTCGATATTATCGACCAGTTGAACCCCGTCAGCATGGCGGAACAGGTCGCGGGCATCCTCGACGCTGAGCGGATCTTCCAGTTCGACGTTCACAGATTCAGAGTGGCCAACGAAAACTGGAACCCGGACACATGTTGCGACGAGTTCAATCGAGTCGCCCATGATCTTCTTGGTCTCCACCCGCATTTTCCACTCTTCTTTGAAAAATCCATCTTTCATGGGGACGTCAATTTGAGGGATGACATTGAAGGCGATTTGCTTCGAAAACACGTCAGGCGTTGGCGAGTCATTGACGAACATGCCTTTGGTCTGGGTCCAAAGCTCGTCCATGCCAGCTTTGCCGGCGCCTGATGCAGATTGATAGGTCGAGACAACAACCCGTTTGATGCCTGCGGCCTGGTGCAGTGGCTTCAGGGCAACGACCAATTGTGCTGTCGAGCAGTTTGGATTGGCAATGATGCGCTTGCTGGCATAGCCGAGAACCGCCTCGCCATTTACTTCCGGCACCACGAGTGGAACGTCGGGATCCATGCGCCAGGCACTTGAATTGTCGATGACAATAGCGCCAGCTGCGGCGATTTTCGGAGACCATTCCTTGGAGATGGTGCCACCAGCAGACATCAGCACCAGGTCTACCTGGCTAAAGTCAAACTGTTCCAGATCTTCGCAGGAGACTGTCCTGTCGCCATATGAGCACTTGCGCCCGAGCGAACGGCGAGAGGCAACGGCATGCACCTTATCTGCCGGGAAGTCGCGCTCATCCATAATGTTGAGCAATTCCCGCCCAACATTACCGGTTGCACCTACAACTGCCACGCGCAAAGCCATTGCTCGTCTCCTTCAAAAAGTACAGTCCGCCCCTATGTCACGGGTTTTGTTGCAGTGCAACTAAACGGACCTGTTGAAAAGAATCGTTTATACACGATGTATGCAAGGGGACTCGCCGAGGCGGCAAGGAGTTTGGCTGACATGCACGAAGACATCATCAATCGTTATATCAAATGCTATAATGAGCGCGATATAGAGGGCATGCTGGATTGCGTGACCGAAGACGTGATTTTTGAGAATATCTCAAATGCCAGCCAATCGATGCGGCTTGAAGGGCGTGACCAGATGGGCGAAGTGGCACGTTTATCCGGAAATGCCTTTTCCTATCGCCGACAGCGCTTGATCAGTATTGTCGTCGGCGACGGCAAAGCCGCAGCAGAAATCGAGTTTGAAGGCAAGGCGGCGGTTGATTTACCAAATGGCGTTCGCGCTGGTGAAACTGTGAAAATCCGCGGCGCGAGCTTTTTCGAGTTTCGAGGTCGTTTGCTAAGCCGAATTGCTGATTATAGTTAAATCGAACCGGCCAGGCGCTGTGTAACGTCTGGGATATCCTGTATTTTCAGTCCCCAATATCGCTAACAGAATGCTACCGAAGTTATAGTATTTCGATATTCAACCCAAAATGGATTTTTATCTTACCGGGTTACGCTTCGGGCATGTTCAAGAATGCAGCATATAATGGCGATACTGAGCAAAGCCTGAAAGACCGCTTTCGCCAGATTGCATTCTGGACGGCTGTACTGGGTCTGTGCATTCTTGCTTTCGTGTCAGTCGTCTATTCGCGGACCGGCGCGCTCACCTGGCTTGTTCGATTGGAAATCGCGATTTACGCGTCCGTTCTGGCGATCATCGTGGGGAGCGCCCACAGACGGTGGCATGTCAAACCCATTCTGATCGGCGGTATGGTATCGCTGTTTGCGGTATTTTGGGCAGGTACATTCGCTGAGGCGATAATCGCACATGCGGTACCGTTTGATTTGCCTATGATCCTCTTCATACCGCTTTTCCTATCAATGATCCTGGGCCACAGATTGCTGTTCGCGCTGGCGCCTGTTCAGGCCGCGTGTGTCTATATTTACACGTGTGAGTTCATGGATTGGCAAACCGGAATCGATTGGACGCGTGAAGACCAGCAAGTGTACAGCATGATGCTCGCGGTCGTTTCCGGGTTCTCGTTCTGCATGTTTGGCAGCGTCGCTTTTGCCCGAACCTCGGCGGACAATAAACTCTTCGCGTTGATTTCAGAACAAGAGAAACTCGCCGCGACTGACGGGTTGACCGGGCTACAGAACCGCCGGGCCTTCATGGACACGTTGCGCCACTTCTGGCCGAAACAAAAGAGTGTTGGCATTGCCTTTATCGACCTGGATCATTTTAAGCCTTTGAATGATCAGTATGGCCACGCTGTTGGGGATGAAATTCTGAAAACCATCGCGACACGGATCGACGATTTTCCTATGGTTTCAGCCACGGCCCGCCTCGGGGGTGATGAGTTTGCAGTCCTGTTCCAAGAAGATTCCGAGGGTCATTCAGTTGATCAATTAATCGACCTTCTGCATGCCAAAATCACAGCCGATATCAAATGGGAGTCGGGATTAATCTCGATGGGCGCGTCGATTGGATATGCTGAAGGCAATACGATGAAGCAGACCTTGTCTGGCTTGTTGCGATCTGCGGATACCGCGATGCGCCGCGCGAAAAGCAGCCGGCTCGGATGGGCGATCTTCAATCCCCGGATCGATAATGCGGCGCTTGCCAGTTCAACACTTGAAGTCGAGCTGAAATCGGCGATCAAGAATGGCGAGATTAGAGCAGCGATCCAGCCGATTGCAAATGCCAAGACACGTCAGACCGTCGCCTATGAACTGCTCGCGCGGTGGACCGATAGCGGATTCGAACGCGACCCGAGCCCGAAGGATTTTATTCCGATTGCGGAAAAACTTGGCCTTCTCAACGAAATTTTGTGGGTGACTCTCGACGAAGCCCTGGCGCATTTGGATTTGAATGATTTGCGCCTGGCGATCAACGTGTCGCCTGCTCAGTTGCTGGCGTCGGATTTTCTCGACACGCTATTGAGCATACTTGATCGTCATGAGGTCAGCCCGAACTCGATCACGATCGAAATCACCGAAGAAGTTGCGTTTCGGAATCTCGACCGGAATATCATCATTCTCGAACAGGCGCGCACCTTGGGTATCACGATCGCGCTGGATGATTTCGGGACCGGGTATTCATCCCTCTCAATGCTCGATACTTTGCCTCTGGATAAGCTCAAAATTGATCAGAGCTTCGTTCAGAAATCGGACAAGAGCGAGCAGAGCAAACGCATTCTTCTGGCGGCGATCAAACTGGCCAAACAACTCGGATTGGAATCCTGCGTCGAAGGTATTGAAACGCAGGAATTCGCGGCGCGTGTCGCTGTGCTCGGGGCGGATCATATTCAGGGCTATTGGCTTGGTCGCCCGGCGCTGGTTCGGGATGTAAAGCGAGAACAACTCAAACTGGTGTCTTAGCTAGGGTTTGAGATCGTCGAGATCTGACTCCAGCTCAGCTTCCAGCTCCTCATTCTCGCTTTCAACTTCTTCGACACGCTGTTTGAGCTTGTTGATTTCGCGTTCTCTCAACTCATCCGAGAAGGCGCTGGCAAACACACCAGCGGGGAGGGCGACCACGCCAATACCGGCGAGCGCAATCACTGAGGCGAATATGCGGCCCAGCGGTGTGACGGGATAGACATCGCCGTACCCGACGGTCGTCAGCGTCGCGATCGCCCACCATAGCGCGCGCGGAATGGAGGCAAAGCTCTCTTGTTGCTGGCCGCCGACGCCTTCGACGAAATAAAGCGCCACGGCAGAAACGTAGACCAGGGCCAGGGCCATTGCGAGCGTCGTCAAAAGCTGCATACCGGCGCGCTCTACTGTTGCGCCAAGCACATCGAAGGCGGGTACGAAGCGCGCCAGCTTGACCAGGCGGACGACCCTCAGAACCCGCAAAATGATCAATACATTGTCGCCCGTGCCAGCCGGGACGAGCAAGATCCAAAGGAGTTCTGGCAAGAAAGCAATCAGATCAGCAATCGCATACGGAGTCCGGATGTAGCGCCACCGTCCCTTGAGACCGCTATAGCGCGGGTCTTCGCCAACCACCCAAAGCCGGACAGCATATTCGATCGCAAAAATCGAAACGATGCCGATATTGACAAAATCAACACCCGCCCGCCAGACGGGGCCGATGGTTTCCTCAGTTTCCAGAGCGAGCGCCAGAAAGCTCAGCAGCACCAGAGCGATGATGCATTTGTTGATGAATGAAAGGCCAGATTGATCGCGCGCGTGCGGTTCTAATTGGCTATATAGTTTGTTGCGCAGGCCAATTCTCGTAACCACGTGATGCGCTACCATGCCAATACTTCCCCGCTCTCGTGCTAACTGCGTAGCACACCGCCTGTGGCTTTGGCGACGGCCGCAGTGATTTTCTGAGAGATCGCCTCAATATCCTGATCTTTAAGCGTTTCACCGCGCGGCTGCAGAGTCACTTCGATTGCAACTGACTTCTGATCCGGCTCGATGCCCTGGCCTTGATAGACGTCGAAGACATCAACTGCCGTCACCAGCGCTTTGTCGGCGCCTTGTGCGGCTTTGACAATCGCTGCAGCTGCTGTGTCTTGCGAGACGACGAAGGCAAAGTCACGACGAATGGGGGTCAGATCGGCTTTTTCAAACACCGGCTTGGTTTTCGTCGTCTTGGCTTTCATGTGCGGCAAGGCATTGAGATTCAATTCGAAACCGAAGACCGGGCCTTCCACTTTCATTGCCTTCAGGACGCGGGGATGCAGTGCGCCGAAATGCGCAATTG
>CAYGUD010000116.1:0-2044 GCA_964352865.1 uncultured Hyphomonas sp. | reverse complement strand
CCAGTGCGGTTGTCTTGGTTCGTCGACCTGGAAACGCGCAGGCGGCTGCCCAATCGCGTTCAAGATGGCGTCGAGATCGGCTTTTGCTGAATAGGCATCATAGTCCGCAGCGCCGTGCCAATGACGGCTTTTCACTGGACGCACCAGTGCGGCAACCACAGAGCGTTGGTCTTTAGGGCCATCTCCAAGATAAATCGGCCCGGCTTCGAACAGGCGCAAATCGCGTTCGCCATGATCAGCGCCGCGTTGAACCGCGAGCGCCAGATTGGCCAGAATGCTAGGTCGCATTTGATTGAGCTCACTGGCGACCGGGTTGGCGACGGTCAGGGCTTCAGCGCCGCCACCGAACAATTCTGCAATCGGTTTCGGCATGAAGCTCCAGGTCACACTTTCCAGGAAACCACGTGACGCGAGGGTGCGGCGCGCCGTTCTGATACGATCCTGGATCGGGGTTGTTACAACGCGCCTGGCGCCTTTGAGCGGCGGCAGAGATTTTGTCGGCAGCGCATCAAAGCCCTCGAGACGAGCAATCTCTTCGACGATGTCGGCGCTCTGTTCGATATCGAAGCGCCAGCTTGGTACTTTCAAGAGCCAGGTTTCACCGGTGTCTTCAATTGTGAAGCCCAATGACTTGATGGTTTTCTTCATCGCGGCTGGCTTGATCTCAAGCCCTGTCAGGCGGGCTACATCGCGCTTAAAGAACTCAACCGGTTCCGTCCGCCGCGGTGCTTCACCCGCAACCGTGACGGTTGAAGCTGCGCCGCCGCCATACTCCGTGATCAGACGTAATGCGAGATGAACACCTTCGACGCAGGATTGCGGATCGACGCCGCGTTCAAACCGATAGCGCGCGTCTGAGATGATGCAGGTTGTTCGGCCTGTCCGCGCCGTGCGCAACGGATCGAACCAGGCGCTCTCGATGAACACATCTGTTGTCTCTTCGGACACCGCAGTGCTTTCGCCGCCCATGACACCGCCAAGACCAATAACGCCGGTATCATCTGCGATGACGCAGATCTCGGAATTGATTTGATAAGTCTTGCCGTCAAGGGCGTTGCAGTGCTCGCTATCCTTGCCGAGACGTGCCCGGACTGTGCCGCGCAGCTTCGCGGCATCATAGGCGTGCAACGGACGCGCGCGGTCGATTGAAATGTAATTGGTGACATCGACCAAAAGCGATTTTGGCGAAATACCAACTGCGTTCAGACGGGCTTGCAGCCACGCAGGCGAGGGGCCATTCTTGACACCGCGAATAAGCGCCCCGGCAAAGACCGGGCAGGCTTCCGGATCGTTCACCTCAATCTTGATGGGGCAATCGTATGTGCCCGCGACTTTGCGCACCGGATCATCGATAAATTCGCCAGCTCCCGCCGCGGCGAGATCACGCGCAATGCCTTTAACGCCGAGCCAGTCTGGACGGTTCGGTGTCACTTCAAAGTCGATGACCGCGTCGTTCAGGCCAAGCGCTTCTGCCGCCGGTGTGCCGAGCGGGATTGACGCGTCGAGATCAGCAATGCCGTCATGGTCTTCGCCAGCATTGAGTTCTTTGGTCGAACACATCATGCCCGAACTCTCGACGCCGCGAATCTTGCGTGGTTTCTTGTCGAGTGCGAAATCCAGACCAGGGATATAGGCCCCGAGCGGCGCGTATATCGCGGTCATCCCGGCGCGGGCATTCGGCGCGCCGCAGACAATTTGTTTTTCGCCGTCGACGGTATCCACTGTACAGACGCGAAGTTTGTCGGCGTCCGGATGCGGTTCGGCTGCTTTGACTTTGCAGACTGTGAAGGCTTTCAAGTCTTCTGCCGGGTTGCTGACCTCTTCAACTTCGAGACCTGCTTTCAGCATATAGGCCATCGTCTCATCCAAAGACGCCGTCGTCGCGAGATAGTCTTTCAACCAGGATACAGGGAATTTCATTCTGGTGCCTCTTGGGCTGGAATAATGTCTGGGTTTGAGGACAAGTTCTGGAGGCCCAGTTCCTCAAATATGTCGCGTTCTTGGCGCTCGCGACGGATGATGGTTGTCACATCCGTTTGAAGTA
>CAYGUD010000115.1:0-6740 GCA_964352865.1 uncultured Hyphomonas sp. | reverse complement strand
CCAAGGATGTTTCGCCCAACGGTCTCGCAGTGGCACGCGGTCGGCAAATTGAGAAAGCCGGATGGGCGACATCGTTCAGAGACAAAATGGCTGCGATCAAAGCCGCGAAGAAAAAGAGCTGAGGAACAGCAATATGGCGAACGAACTGGAGAAGGAAAACGCGGCGCAGGCAGCGATGGATTTTGTCGAAGATGGCATGACCATTGGCCTCGGCACCGGGTCGACGGCGAAATTCTTCGTTGAATACCTCGCCGAAGAGATCTCTGATGGCCTGGTCGTACGAGGGGTGCCGACGAGCGAACAAACCCGGCGTCTTGCAGAATCCCTTGGTGTGCCTTTGGTTGACGTGGAGCAAGTTGATCGCCTGCATCTCACTGTCGATGGCGCTGACGAAGTTGATCAGAATGCACAATTGATCAAAGGCGGCGGCGCGGCTTTGTTGCGCGAAAAAATCATCGCCAATGCCAGCGATCTTATGGTGGTTATTGCCGATAGTTCCAAACATGTCGAAATGCTCGGCAAGTTTCCGTTGCCGGTTGAGGTTACGCCCTTCGGCTACACGATCACGGCCAAAAAAGTATTTGATGCGCTGAAGAAAGCCGGTGTGTTGAAACCGATGATCAAAGTCCGCACCGGGCCAAGCCATAAGCCGATTGTAACGGATGGCGGGAATTTCATTCTCGACTGTTCGTGTGGCGCAATTCCTGACGCGCCGCTTGCTGCGGCGATACTGTCCAATTTGCCGGGTGTTGTCGAACACGGATTGTTTATCAATCTCGCGCGGACTGTGATCATTGGTGCTGAAGACGGCGCCACTATACTGGAATACTAGACGGACGCGGCCATATATGAGGCCGCTGAGCTGACTTCACCCTAAAAGGACCACGCCCATGGCCGAGCACTCTTACGACTATGACCTGTTTGTGATTGGCGGTGGTTCAGGCGGCGTACGGGCTGCTCGCATCGCTGCTGGGCATGGTGCGAAAGTCGGTCTCGCAGAAGAATATCGCATGGGCGGAACCTGCGTCATTCGCGGGTGTGTGCCGAAGAAATTCATGGTCTATGCCAGTGATTATGGCCGCAAAATCGCCGAAGCTAAAACCTATGGCTGGGACCTGAATGTCGGCGCATTCGATTTTGCCGGTTTCATGGCGAACCTGCATGCTGAAGTCGA
This sequence comes from uncultured Hyphomonas sp., assembly GCA_964352865.1. Taxonomy (GTDB): domain Bacteria; phylum Pseudomonadota; class Alphaproteobacteria; order Caulobacterales; family Hyphomonadaceae; genus Henriciella. The sequence goes on along the minus strand of CAYGUD010000115.1, from coordinate 5,566 downwards.
TCGCTTGTCTGGGATTTATATGAGTGGCCAGGTCAATGCAGGAGTCGAGGTGTTCGAAGAGCGCGCGGAATTCGTCGATGCGCACACGCTAAAGCTCACGACGAGCGGCAAAACCATCACGGCTGACAAGATCCTGATCGCAGTCGGTGGTTCACCCTGGCGGCCGTCTTCGGATGAGTTGCCCGGCGTTGAGCACACAATCACTTCTGATGGTGTGTTTCAGCTCACCGAGTTGCCGAAACATGTCGTGATTGCTGGCGGGGGCTATATTGCCTGCGAATTCGCCCATATTTTCGCAGGGCTCGGCGTGGAGACATGCCTGGTCTATCGCGGCGATACAGTGCTTAACGGCTTCGATATGGATGTCCGGACAGCTGTGCATGAGGGTCTGAAAGAAGCCGGTGTGAGGGTCATCACCAATACCGTGTTTGAGACGATCGAAAAAACGGACAATGCCGAACGGCCGCTGCATCTTAAGCTGGATAACGGCATGTCGCTGGACGCAGATGTCATCATGATGGCCGTTGGTCGCCGCCCACATATCAATGGTCTCGGGCTTGAGGCCGCGGGTGTCTCGGTCGGCAAACGCCACGAAATTACTGTCGACGAGTATTCCAAAACCAGTGCGGACAATATCTGGGCAGTTGGTGATGTCACGCGGCGTGCTGAGCTAACGCCGGTCGCAATCCGCGAAGGTCACGCTTTCGCCGATACCGAGTTTGGTGGCAATCCGCGGACTTTTGATCACGACAAGATCGCCACGGCAGTCTTTACACAGCCAGAAGTCGGCACGGTTGGCTTAGCCGAGCCTGAAGCGCGCCGTAAATATGGTAAGATTGATGTCTACAAGACCAAGTTCCGGCCGATGAAGAATATGCTGAATGGCAGCACCGAACGGGTCTTCATGAAAGTAATTGTCCGTCAGGATGACCAGGTCGTGGTCGGCGCGCATATCGTCTCGCCGGATGCAGGCGAAATGATCCAGATGCTAGGCATAGCGGTCAAAATGGGTGCTACGAAACAGCAATTTGATGACACATGCGCTGTGCACCCAACAATTGCTGAAGAGATCGTGACGCTGCGAACCAAATCAGACAGTTAGATTTTGCGTCTCTTAGCGCGATTCTAAATCGAAAAACTCGTCCCGCAGCCGCAGCCAGCTGTCGCATTTGGATTATTGATCTTAAACGCAGCGCCGATCAGTTCTGTCGAGAAGTCAATTTCTGACCCGGCCATGAACTCAATGCTCATTTCATCGATTAGAACATCGACGCCGTCTCGGGATACAATCAGGTCATCTTCATTGGCGGTATCGTCCAAATCGAATTTATATGAAAATCCGGAGCAGCCGCCGCCTTCGACGCTAACCCGAAGGTAGGACTTATCCGGTTGTTTCTCCAGAATCGCTTTAATGCGCTTCGCAGCCGACTCAGACAGGGTAATATTGCTCATGAGCAAGAAGATAGTGACGCCGGACATCCCTGAAAAGAGGGCAGTGTTTGCAACCAGGTGGGAAGAGACCCGCGGGCGCTTCATCGAAGAGCCTGAATCTGCGACCAGGACGCCTTTTCAGCGAGATCGCGACCGGATTATTCATGCCTCGGCTTTTCGCCGATTAAAGCAGAAAACGCAGGTCTTTGTTGCCCACGAAGGCGATCATTACCGTACGCGGCTGACTCATTCCCTGGAAGTGGCGCAAATTGCCCGCTCTGTGGCGCGGACTTTAGGCTTGGACGAGGACCTCGCGGAAGCCATGGCACTGGCCCACGATATTGGTCATCCACCGTTCGGCCATGCTGGCGAAGACCAATTGGATGAATGTATGCAGGCCTATGAAGGCTTTGACCATAACGCCCAGACCTTGCGAGTCGTAACCAAATTGGAAGATCGCTATCCGACATTTCCAGGGCTAAATCTGACCTGGGAAATGCTCGAAGGTCTGGTCAAGCATAATGGACCATTGATCACCGCTGACAATTCGATCGCGGATTTGCCCGCTGCTTTTCGGGATTTTCCATGGTTGGAAGACCTCGAACTCGATCAGTTCGCCGGGCCAGAGGCACAGGTCGCGGCACTAGCGGACGATATAGCCTACAATAATCATGATATTGATGACGGCATTTCGGCCGGATTGTTCGAAATCGAAGATCTTTTGGAATTGCCGCTGGTGGGCGACATTTTCCGCTCAGTCCTGGAGGACTATCCAGCGCTGGATCGCGAGAAGGTCGTCTATGAAGCAGTGCGGCGTCTGATTGGGCATTGGATCGACGATTTAACTGCCGAAACACGCCGCCGGGTTGAGAAGTACAAGCCCAAAAGTGCTGCTGGCGTTCGCGCAATGCCCGTCGCACTGGTGGCATTCTCTGATGAGCTCGAGCGAGAGCAAAGGGCTCTGCGCGCGTTTCTGTATGAGCGGATGTACAAGCATTATAAAGTCAATCGCATGCGCTCGCAGGCCAAGCGTATTTTGAGTGAGTTATTCGAACTGTTCATGGCAGAACCAGAGACCCTTCCAGATCTCTGGCGCCGTGATGCGGAGCAGGCGCCTTCGGTGCGGCGAGCCCGGCTGGTGTGTGACTATCTCGCTGGAATGACGGATAATTATGCGATCGAGTTACACCGGCGCTTATTCAGCATGGAAAGCATGCTGTAACAGTTTTGAAACAGAGCCTTAAAACCGCCGCGGAATTTAGGCATCGTTAACAAAACAGGCCTAGCTGTTAACACTACTGTATAGATGGCAGGGGTAGCTATGAGCCGAGCAAAAAGCGAAGCCAATTACGATTTTGGACCGTATGAAGACGAGTATCGCGGATTTGAGATTCGCGATGATGACACAGGCCGTGGCCCATTGATTCTGGTGCTGGCGCTTGGCGTTTTGCTGATTTTCGCTGGCGTCGTCTGGAATACCTATCGGCAGGGCGTGCGACCAACCGAGGGCGGTTTGCCGGTGATCGCGTCGGATGATGCGCCATACAAGCGCTCGCCGGAGGAACGTGGCGGGGTCGAAGTCGCGGGTCAGGACAAAGCCTATTATGATTCCATGGACGGCCTCGGTGACCCGGCTGTGCAAAAGACTGCCGCGCGCAATCCGCTGGATATTCGCCGCCGTGAGCAAGTGCTGGCAGGCGGACCATCGCAATCTGCCGAAGCGACGGAGTCGCAAACGCTGCCGCCAATCACCAATGACACGCCTGATACTGACATAGCTGAAGCGCCCGCAGGGCCAGCGCAAATTCAAATTGCTTCGGTTCAGACGGTTCCAGAGCGGATCGCGCCAGAAATCGTGGATGTTCCTGAGGACACATTGCCAACCACGCCAGCCCAGTCTCGGTTCGCGTCAAATGGCAGTTTCCAGGTTCAGTTGTCGGCATTGCGCTCTAGAGAGGCCGCTCAATCGGCTTGGTCGCTGATGCAAAGCAGTGCGCCGGATCTGTTCATCGGTGCGAATCTGGACATTCAGCGCGCTGATCTTGGCGCCAAAGGTGTATTTTACCGCCTGCGTGTCGGAACATTCCCGGATCGCGACGCTGCTAAAGAGTTTTGCGCTGACGTCAAAGCTGCGGGAAAAGACTGTATGGTCGTCGCAAGGGCTACTGGATGAGCGTATCCGCCTGTATCACCAGCGTATCAGGCCCGGTTCTCCTCGCGGAGGAACGGGCCTTTTTGCGTGAGGCTCAACCTTGGGGCGTTATTCTCATGGGCCGCTCCTGCGTGAGCAAGGCACAAGTGACAACGCTAACCAGCGAAATTAAGTCCGCTCTTGGGCGTGACGCGCTCATTTTTATCGATCAGGAAGGTGGGCGCGTCGCGCGTCTGAAAGCACCTGAATGGCCAAAATTTCCAGCGGCGGGCACGTATGGAGAGATGTTCGAAAGCGCGCCTGAGGCAGCTCAGCAGGCCTGTTATCTCGGACATTTGTTGATGGGGCATGAGCTGAGCAAGATGGGCATTCATGCCGATTGCGCGCCGTGCGTGGATCTAAGGCAGGCTGACACGCATGACGCGATAGGCGACAGATCCTTTGGCTACCATGTCGAAAGTGTCGCGGCCCTTGCTGCAGCCGCTCTTAACGGCCTTGCGGACGCTGGCGTTGCCGGGGTGATCAAGCATATGCCGGGGCAGGGGCGAGCAACCCTCGACAGCCATTACGATCTACCCTCAGTAGGTGCGGATGAAGCGTCGCTCGAACAGGACTTTTCGGCGTTTATTGCGCTCGCCGATCAAGCGTCCATGGGCATGACCTGCCATGTCGTCTTCGAGGCTATTGATGGGGCTTTACCGGCAACCATTTCCTCAACCGTCATTTCCGAAACCATTCGTAAGCGAATCGGCTTTGAAGGACTGCTGATGACAGATGATTTGGGGATGGAGGCACTCGGCGGAACCCTCGCCGAGCGCGGCGCAAAAGCGCTCGCAGCGGGCTGTGATGTCTTGTTGCACTGTTCAGGCTTTTTGAAGGATCCGGCGGAGATTTTGACTGAAATGCAGACGATTGCTGAAACAGCTGGGTCTCTTGAGAGTCTGGCGCTGTCTCGCGCGCAAGCTGCTGAGGCGGCGGTTCAGCCTGCCAAATTGGTCGATTTGGAGCAAAGCTGGGAACGCTTCGGCGAATTGATGTCAGACATGGAAGCGAGGGCATAGCGAATGGAACTCGTCTCCAATGATCTCGTGACACTGGATGAAGATGTTGAGGCCGATGAGGTCTTCTCGATCGATGTGAACGGCTATGAAGGGCCGCTGCACCTGCTGCTCGACATGGCGCGCAAGCAGAAAGTCGATTTGCTGCATGTTTCGATCCTCGAACTTGCGACGCAATATCTGAAATTCATCGAGGCGGCGCAGGACAAGCGTATCGATCTCGCGGCAGACTATTTGCTAATGGCGGCGTGGCTGGCCTTCCTGAAGTCTCGGCTATTGTTGCCCAAGCCCAAAAAAGATGGCGAGGAAGACGCATCTGCTGAAGATGATGCAGTAAAACTCGCTTTCCGCCTCAAGCGCCTTGATGCCATGCGTGAAGCTGGTGCGGCGTTGATGGACAGCAATGTGCTTGGCCGTGACATCTTCCTGCGCGGCATGCCGGAACAGCCAAAGGTTGTGAAAACGACCGAATACAATACGACGCTCTATCACCTGATGCAGTCATTTGGCGGTATCCGTCAGCGCAAAGCGAAAGAAGCACCGCACACAATTGAAAACCAATTCGTGCTGCCGCTGGAAAGTGCGCGCGATAATCTCAGAACGCTCAGTCCCAAATTGACCGAATGGGCCAGCCTCGACGACATTCGCCGCCAATTGGTCAACGTCGATCCGGAAGTCCCACCGCGCTCCGTCACAGCGAGTGTGTTTTCGGCAACTCTCGAATTAACCCGTGATGGCGATTTTGATGTTCGCCAGGATATGCATTTTGGGCCGCTTTACTTGCGCGGAAATGCTCAACCTTCAGAGGGGATCACGCCATGACAAAAATAGACACTTCGGTTCCAATCGAGGACGCCCCGGAAGATATTCGCCGCGCCGTGCAGCAACTCTCTTTCGCTTATAAACGGTCTGCAGAGACATTGTA
>CAYGUD010000114.1:1981-6759 GCA_964352865.1 uncultured Hyphomonas sp. | reverse complement strand
GTCCGGCGCAGCGCCAGCGTGAATTTGTCGTGTCTCAAAGCCGAGTGTTTTGTCGCTCATTATGGCGCACCTCCCAATCATCTTGGAGGGTGGTAGACCACGCAAGCACAGGGCTCAACTAAAACGTCGCTTTAGTGTTTTGTCGCTTCGTCTTCAGCGCCAATGCCATCCCAGAACTTCTTGACGCGGCCGATGAAGCCTTCAGATTCCGGGTTGCAATCCTTGCCTGAACAATCGCAAAACTCGCGCAGAATTTCCTTCTGACGAGACGTCAGATTGCGCGGGGTTTCGACAAACATCTCGATATAAAGATCACCGATCTGGTGATTGCCGCGCACGTTTGGCATGCCTTTGCCGCGCAAGCGCAGTTTGCGACCGGTCTGAGCACCTTCAGGGATCGTCACCCGGGCACGGCCGCCATCAATTGTCGGAATTTCAATCTCGCCGCCGAGCGCCGCCGTGACCATTGAAACTGGCGTTCGGCAATAGAGATTTGGTCCATCGCGCTCGAAAATATCGTGCTCATCCACATTCACGAATATGTAGAGATCACCTTTCGGGCCGCCTTGTGCGCCAGGCTCGCCTTCGCCAGACAAACGAATCCGCATGCCGGATTCGACGCCGGCCGGGATTTTGACAGACAGGTTGCGGTCTTCCTGAACCTGCCCTGCCCCTCGGCAGGTCTTACACGGATTGGAAATCATCTGGCCCGAGCCGTTACACTGCCCGCACGTGCGCTCCATGGTGAAGAAGCCTTGCTGGGCGCGCACCCGGCCTGCCCCCTGACATGTCGAGCAGGTTTCCGGGTGAGTGCCAGGTTCTGCACCGGAGCCATCGCATGAATTGCAATCGACCGCAGACGGGACATTGATCGTCGCGTCCTTGCCGTTGAAGGATTCTTCCAGGGTGATGTCCATATCATAGCGCAAATCTGCGCCGCGTTGCGGTCCACCGCGGCGACGTACGCCGCCGCCAAAGGGATTGACGCCAAACACCTGTCTGAAAATATCCTGAAAAATATCGTTTGGGTCGCCGCCACCGCCAAAGGGATTACCGCCGCCAGCGCCGCCCATTCCGCCTTCAAACGCGGCATGGCCAAAGCGGTCATAAGCCGCTTTCTTCTCGGCGTCAGACAAGACGGCGTAAGCCTCGCCGACTTCCTTGAACATCGCTTCTGCTTCAGCGTCATCCGGGTTTTGATCCGGATGATATTTCATGGCCAGCTTACGATAGGCGCTCTTCAGGGCCTTATCGTCTGCATTTCGGTCAACGCCGAGCACGTCATAATAGTCGCGTTTGCTCATTTAGCGGATTACCTGTTTAACTCTCTCTCGACCGCCAAAATGGGGAGGTCCGATCCGAAGTGCAAGCCCTGTAACTGTTCCCTTAGCCTGCCTTTTTCACTTCCGTATCCTGAAACACACGGTCAGCGATTTCCTTCGGCACAATCATCAGAGTTTCAGACAGAGTCTGGTCCCATTCCTTGAGCAATTCGGTGGCGCGCACTGAACCCGTGCGGTCACGGTGGATTTCGAGCATCATTTCGAACACATCGATATGTTTCTGCTCCATATCGCTGAGCGGATACCAATCAATCGCATCTGGATTAGCAACTTGGGCGAACCGCTTTTCCGGATCCCAGATGAAGGCCAGGCCACCTGTCATGCCGGCGCCGAAATTGTCGCCAATCGCGCCAAGAATAGCGACACGGCCTCCGGTCATATATTCGCAACCATTCGCGCCGCAGCCCTCGACCACGGCTTCCGCGCCAGAGTTTCGGACGGCAAAGCGCACCCCAGCCTGGCCGGCCGCATAGAGTTTGCCACTGGTTGCGCCGTAAAGGCAGGTATTGCCGATAATCGTATTGTCACCCGCCTGATAAGATGCGTTGGTCGGCGGGCGGAGTTGGATCGTCGCGCCTGACAAGCCCTTGCCGACATAGTCATTCGCGTCTCCAACGACATCAAGCAGCAAACCCTGAACGCTGAACGCGCCGAGCGATTGTCCCGCACTGCCCGTCAAGCGAATGTGCAAACGCCCCTCCGGCAAGGCTTTCTCGCCAAACTTTCGGACGATCGCAGAGCTCGATCGCGCGCCGATCGAGCGCAGCACGTTCTGAACTTCATAGGTCAGCTGCATCTTCTCACCGCGCTCGAAGAACGGCTCGCCATCGCGCAGGATTTGAGCATCCAGCGTATCTGGCACTTCTTCCCGGCGATTTGGCTGATATTCTACAGCATTGGCGGTATCGACCTGCACCAGAAGCGGATTCAGATCCAAATCGTCCAAGTGTGGGGCGCCGCGAGACACCTGTGCCAGAAGATCCGTGCGACCAATCGCTTCGTCCAGTGAACTCAATCCTAGGGACGCCAAGATCCGGCGAACATCTTCGGCGATAAAGCTCATCAGATTGATCACTTTATCCGCGGTGCCGGTAAACTTGGCACGCAGAGACTCATCCTGAGTACAAACCCCGACCGGGCAGGTATTGGAATGGCATTGACGCACCATGATACAGCCCATGGCCACCAGGCTGGCCGTGCCAATGCCATACTCTTCTGCGCCGAGCATCGCGGCAATCACAATATCGCGGCCGGTGCGCAAACCGCCATCAGTCCGCAATGTGACTTTGTCGCGCAAATTATTCAGGCTGAGCACTTGATGCGCTTCTGCGAGGCCAAGCTCCCATGGCAGGCCTGCATATTTGATACTGGTCTGCGGAGATGCCCCTGTGCCGCCAACCCCTCCCGCGATCAAGATCACGTCGGCTTTGGCTTTCGCCACGCCAGCCGCAACGGTTCCGACCCCGGATTGGGCCACCAGTTTCACGCAGACCCGGCAGTCAGGGTTGATCTGCTTCAAATCGTAAATCAGCTGCGCCAGATCTTCGATCGAGTAAATATCGTGATGCGGCGGCGGACTGATCAATGTCACGCCGGGTGTCGCGTGACGGTTCTTGGCAATAAACTCAGTGACTTTAAAGCCCGGCAATTGCCCGCCTTCGCCCGGTTTTGCGCCTTGCGCCACTTTGATTTCGACTTCTCGGCAATGGTTGAGATATTCCGCTGTGACCCCGAACCGGCCAGAGGCCACTTGTTTGACAGCAGAATTCATATTGTCGCCATTCGGCAGCGGGCGATACCGCTCCCGCACTTCGCCGCCTTCACCAGACACCGATTTTGCACCGATACGGTTCATCGCGACGTTCAACGTGCCATGCGCTTCCGGGCTCAGCGCGCCGAGCGACATGCCCGGCGTGACGAAGCGTTTGCGGATTTCATTGACCGATTGCACACGCTCCAGAGACTGTTCTGGCCCGGCGGGTTTAAAGTCCAGCAAATCGCGCAACTGGATGGGCTGCTCGCGATCGTTCACGGCGCTGGCATATTTGGCGAACAGGTCATAATCGCCGCGATCGCAAGCTGCCTGCAGCATATGGATGAGATTGCCGTCCAGTGCATGCGGCTCTGACCCCGCCCGAAGCCGATAGAAGCCGCCAACAGGAAGGGCGACAACGTCCTCATCAAAAGCGTCTTCATGGCGCGTGACAGCATTCTCTTCAAGGCCCGCAAGACCCAGGCCGGAGATCCGCGACGCCAGGCCTGGGAAATAATCAGCAACCAGGGCTCGCGACAGGCCAAGCGCTTCGAAATTATAGCCACCGCGATAGGATGAGATGACTGAGATGCCCATTTTCGACATGATTTTCAGCAAGCCAGCTTCAATCGCCTTTTTGAAATTGAGCACCGCTTCGCCAAGGCTGATATCGCCGAGCAGGCCGCGGCCGTGCCGGTCAACAATAGCATCCTGAGCAAGATAAGCGTTTACGCAAGTTGCGCCGACCCCGATCAGAACCGCGAAATAGTGCGTGTCGACACACTCAGCTGAGCGCACGGTAAGCGAACAGAATGAGCGCAGCCCCTGCGCCACGAGATGGCTGTGGACCGCTGCCGTGGCGAGAATCATCGGGATCGCCACTCGGTCATTGCCCTGATGCTCGTCGGACAAGATGATATGCTCACGCCCGGCCCGCACCGCATCTTCCGCTTCCTGACGAATGCGCGATAGAGCGCGCCGAAGGGCCCGGCCATTACCAACACTCTCGCCAAGATCAAACGTACAATCGATCCGCTGCACGCCTTCGCCCAGCATATTGATCAGACGCTCATACATCCCCGTCGACAGTACAGGACTCTCGAGCACAAACACATCTTGCTGTGTCTCATCCGTGGTCAGCACATTTCCAAGGTTCTTGAATCGCGTTTTCAGACTCATCACGCGATCTTCGCGCAAGGGATCAACGGGCGGGTTGGTCACCTGGCTGAAATTCTGCCGGAAAAAATGCGACAGTGGACGGAACCGCTCAGACAGTACGGCAACCGGGCTGTCATCGCCCATGGATCCGATCGCTTCTTTACCATTCTCGGCCATCGGCGCGAGAATCAGCTCAAGCGTTTCGAGCGTGAAACCAGCAACTTTCTGACGACGTAGCATGGCTTCGGTTTCGAACAGACGAGGCTCTTCACCCGGACCTATTTCCGGATCGAGATCGCGGACATTCTTGAGCCACTTGTCATAAGGGTGCTCTTCAGCAAGCTCGTCGACGATTTCCGTATGCTCGTAGAATTTTCCGTTCTGCAGATCTGCTGCAATCATCCCGCCCGCCTGGACATGGCCGCGGCGCACGACTTCATGGCCGGATAGCGGGCACATGCCGGTTTCGGACCCGACCGCCAGAATGCCGTCACCCGTCAGGGCATAGCGTAGCGGACGCAAAC
>CAYGUD010000114.1:0-1971 GCA_964352865.1 uncultured Hyphomonas sp. | reverse complement strand
CTCCATCACAGAGTTACAATAGGCATATAGTGCAGCGTGTTTTTCCGGCATGATCGAGGCGCGTTTCGACCAGGCTTCAGGGATGAGCAGAGCCTTGGTCATCGGCGCTGTCCGGCCCGCTTTGCAAAGGATCTCGAACACGGCGTCGAGCGCCCCAGAATCGGAACTGCCTTGCGGTGCCACTGGCTTCACGTCATCAACATAGTCGCCAAATGTTCCGGAGACCATCTTGATTTCGTGGCTCTTCATCCAGTTTAGATTTCCGCGCAGCGTGTTGATCTCGCCATTATGCGCCAGCATCCTGAAAGGCTGTGCCAGGGCCCATTGCGGGAACGTATTGGTCGAATAGCGCTGGTGATAAATCGCAACAGCCGATTCAAAGCGCTCGTCACGGAGATCGAGATAAAAATTATCGATATCCTCGGCGAGGAACATGCCTTTATAGATCAGTGATTTGTGACTGAGCGAGCAAACATAAAAGCCGGGAATGCCAGCTTCGCGGGCCCGGCGCTCAATGCGGCGGCGACAGATATAAAGCGCGCGTTCCAGCTCTTCGGGCTCACGGGCACGATCATCGCGGAACATGATTTGTTCAATCTCGGGACGCGTATCCTGAGCCTTCTGACCAATGATCGAGACATCAACAGGAGGCTGGCGCCAACCATAGATGTAAAAGCCAAAATGGAGAATTTCAGTTTCAACAATCGCCCGCGCCGCTTCCTGCTGACCAAGATCTGTACGCGGTAGAAAAATCTGGCCGACACAAATCGGATCATCCGTTGGATTGTGACCACATCTGCTCACTTGATAGCGGAAAAACTCTTGCGGCACTTCCACACGAATGCCTGCGCCGTCACCCGTCTTGCCATCAGCATCAACTGCGCCGCGATGCCAGACGTTTTTCAGCGCCTTAATACCCATTTCAACGATTTCGCGGCGCGGCTTGCCGTCCAGGGCTGCGACAAGACCAACCCCACACGCGCTATGCTCGTCTTCAGGGTTGTAAGCGTGTCCATCGATGAGACGCTGGCGGTTCTCTAGATAGGTGTCTGTAAAGTTACGCATCGCTTTGTCCTTGGATCATCGCGAGAAACTCGGGCCCGGTATATCGAGGCTGGTCTCCAGATAAATTGTAATAGTCAGGCTTCTCATCGACAAAGATCTCTTTGCTGATGCTCAAGCCTTGGGGGAGATCGAAAACCCCAGCGCTGATGGACCAGAAGTCAGGGTCTTCTTTCAGCCTGTAAAACAGTGAAGTTCCACACGTCGCGCAGAAACCACGCTTGGCCCATTCGGAGCTATCGTACCATTTCAGTGTCTCATCAGATTTGAAACGAACCTGGCCGCGAATATCAGCCCCGACATATGGACCGCCATTCCAGTTTCGACACATCGTGCAGTGGCAAACATCGATTTCGTGAATCTCGTCGACTTCGAACTGAACCGCACCGCATAGGCATTTTCCTGCATGAGCCATGATCTACTCCGCCGCCACTTGTTGTTTTGCAGCCGCGCGCATGGCTTTGTGCATTTGTTCTGCAGCTTCACGGCCATCGACAATCGCCCATACGACCAGAGAGGCGCCGCGCACGATGTCGCCAGCGGCATAGACGCCGCTCAGACTGGTTTCCATTGTTGTGAAATCAACTTTTACCGCGCCCCAGCGATTGACCCGCAAGGCCGGCTCGTCGAACAGGACCGGCAAGTCTTCCGGATCAAAACCCAGGGCCTTGATCACCATGTCGGCTTTCATATCCACGGTTTCGTCGGTCTTTTCCGGAGACTGACGACCGGACGCATCCGGCGCGCCAAGCTTCATCCGGCGGACTTTCACGCCATTCACTTTGTTTGCTTTGGTGTGCAGCACAGCTTCAGGGCCGGAGAGCCACTCAAACTTGACGCCTTCTTCCTCGGCATTCGCCACTTCGCGCTGCGAGCCAGGCATGTTGGCGCGGTCGCGGCGATATAGGC
>CAYGUD010000113.1:0-6785 GCA_964352865.1 uncultured Hyphomonas sp. | reverse complement strand
GTTTCTTGAGTTCAGCGCCGCGTTCATAGAAGTCGATGGACTTTTCCAACTCGACATCGCCCTGTTCCAATTGCCGGACTATGGTTTCGAGCTCGGCGAGGGCCTCCTCGAAGCTCATTTCTTTAACTGATTTCGCCTTGGTCGACATGGTTCGGTTCCGGTATGCTGTTGCGCAAACAGCACCCTAGAGCTGGTTTTGACTCGCCTCAATGGCGATTTCAGGATTTTCCGCGATATTCGTATACGCGGTAGCTCCAATACTTATCGCCGCCATCAAAGACGCAAACCCAGCCCAGGCGTCGCAAAGGTCGGCGCAGCATCCGATTGAACCAGCCATGCGCTGCCAGATACACAGATTTGCCTTCAGCGGCGTCATGCAGAACCTTTGCGGCTTCAGTCGCTCGGGCGCGCGCCTCACTGACACTCTCACCGTCCAGTGTATGCCCGCGCAGCCAATAGGTTCGCGCCAGAATATTCCAGGTTTTGGGCAGATAAGTTCTGTTCTTGAAGCGGGGCGGTGGCAAGGGCGCTTCATTGAACACCGCGTGCGGCTCCGATTCGCGGCCATCTGTTGCCCAATTGGCCGTTTCGATCGCCCGCGGGCGGATTGAACTCAGCACCAGATCGACATCTTTCACGGCAGCTTTGAGCTTCTCAGGCGCTTTTTGGTCAGCGGCGAGACTGCCAGCTTCGTAGCGCTCCCACCAGTCCACATAGTCCTGCCAGGTCAGTTTTGGGCCAGCAGAACGGTCGAGAGCCGGTCGTCCATGGCGCGATACAATAATCGGTCCACGCTTTTGCTGCGATCCGTTCGGTTCGTTTCGATCAGCGATGACAGCCCCCATGAGTTTCAAAGCCCCATCGCCGATTAGCCACGTTGCTAGCTGTCTTCAAGTCTATTCGTGATCAAACAGGTCGGTTTTGGAGCGCATTGAGCATTCCGGAGGCGCGCCCGGACAAAGTGGTGTCAACAGCGGCAATCTGATCCATACGTCGCCGTGCCCGTGCCATAATGGACCGCGCGCGCGACGGCATCACATGCTCACCAAGCCGCCAGGCCTGTCCAGCCAGTCGAGACGCCTGGAATGGCGCGGCCCGGCCCGCAATAACACCAATATCAATTGGCGCCTGAAAATTGGTATAATGGCGTTTGTAATGGTCTAATCCGGGACCTGAATCATAGATTGTCAGACCATCATGGGGCATATGTTTCAACACTTCCTGAAGCAGGATATTGCCCGGAGAATATGAACTGAACGCCTGATCAAACGACGTGATCCAACCGTGCATGACTGTATCAGACTGAAGATTGAACTCCCCCGCAGCCAGTTGCCCGTCAAAGTCCAGTGTCATCAATCTGGCGCGCAGACGCGGCCCCTCGAAAGACCGCAAGCGATCCAACAGCGCGCGTGTCCAGTCCGCGTCCAGGACATTGTGATATCCGGTGCGCACGAATTGCTGCTGTTTGAGGTCGAGCACGCGTTGAAAATGATCCGGCTGTTGATTGTCCGGGTTCATCTGCCAGCCGGGAAAGTCGCGTTCTATATTTCGATACACGCGGCGCATCTTCTTGAAATGCTTTGGCCAGGCGCTGACCTGACCCGCAAAGAAGGCGTCCCAGCCATCAGATAGATCTGACAGATTTGCGCCGACCCGCCGCAGACCGTCCGTTTTATCAAAGGCGTTGGGCTGAAAGCCCTGTGTGGTCATACCGGAAATATCGAAACCGGCGAGAATTTCCTCAACCGAGAGCCCTGTATCTGCCGCCAAAATCGGGCCGTTCCAATCGGAAAACGGCGCGCCGACTGGCCGGGCCCAGTTGCCAGGGCGCAAATGAAGGGCCCAGACGGCGAACACGCCTTTTTTGTCGCTGGCAAACCCTATGCGCGTATCGTCACGGACATCCCCGACCAGACGGGCAAAATCCGGATCGAAAAAGGGATCATCATAAATCGCCCGCGCGTCGCGCAGCGCCGCATAGATCTGCCATTGTTCGGCAGACATCTCTTGCGGACGATACAATTCATACTTCACGGATTAACGATCCCTTTGGTGAAATTCGCAGTTAGCGCTGCAAATCACATACCAAAAGGCCGTCGATTTATCGTGAATCTAACCCGTGAAATTTGCCCTAAAGCCCCCGCCAGACGCGGCTTTTCATACAGGGTTCGGCTTCCGCTCTGCCGCAGCGATAGAATGAGAACAGCACAGTATCGGCGCGGCCGATCAGATTTTGAGCGGGCACAAAGCCCACAGACGCCTGTTCCGTCGACCAGCCAGAGCGCGGCGGGCAGCCCGCCTGATCGATCACACCGTCAGCATTTGCCGGGCAATGCCCTGTGAGATTGCGGCCGTCCATCGAGTTATCGCGATTGTCGCCCATGAACAGGAAATGCTTTTCCGGAACCTCAAACGTGATCGAAATATTCGTGCCGGTTTCACCATCAATATCGTGGCTCACCCAAGACTCTTCACCATAGGATTCGGTGAACTCTGCAGCGGTCACATATCGTCCGCTATCATGCTGGCGATATCGAACGCGGCGATCAAACGTGCGCTCAATCGGAGTGCCATTAATCGCCACGGGCTGACCATCGCGAACGGTCACAGTGTCGCCCGGCAGACCGATGATCCGCTTGATCATCACGCGCGGCGTGTGGGTGTGTTCGAACACCGCGACGTCGCCGCGCTTGGGCATGCTGGCAAAAATACGCCCGGCGGGCAGAGGGACGTATCGCCCCAGGCTAAACGGCAGAGAATTGCGCGAATAGCCATAGGCGTATTTGTTGACCGTCACGCGGTCGCCAACTTGCAGATTAGGCACCATGCTTTCCGACGGAATAACGCGCAGCTCATAGAACAGACCTGAAAACACCAGAAATAACGGCACAAAAATGGAAAGCGTAATGCCCCATTCGCGCAGCTCTTTCATGATTTTGTCTTTTATCGACTGCGGCGCTTCAATTGCGGCATCGGACTTCACGGTATCATCTTTCATGATAATCGAACCGCCGTTCCATAGGCCAGAAGTTCTGCGGAGCCGCCCATGATCATGCTGGTTGTGACGCGCATGCTGATTACGGCATCGGCGCCTTTTTGCTGTGCATCAGCGATCATGCGGTCGATGGCCTGCTCGCGCGCCTCAGCCATAAGTTTTGTATATTCCGGGACTTCGCCGCCAACCAAATTGCGCAAAGCCGCCATGATATCACGGCCGAAAAATCTGGTCCGGACAGTGTTGCCTTTGACGGTACCGATAATTGCCGCGACATCGCGGCCCGGCACGGTTTCACCCATAGTTACTATCATGCTGAGCTTTCCTTATTTATCGACGGTCTTCGAATAATGATCATCTTCAGCATTACCCATTCGGTCGACGATGACTTTTGCCAGAAGCACGAGAAACCCCAATCCGACAAGGCCGGGAATCAGTAAGACACCCCAGAGCGGCGCCCCGACTTCGTCACTGGCTTCATTGATCGCAAATCCAATCCCGAGCAGCATCAATATGCCGTATATCGCGGCGCCGAAAATGATCAGACCTATGCCGACCGTGAACCAGCCATTGGTTTTTCCAGACTCTGACATCACGACCTCCTGAAACAGTGCGATTGAAGCGGTTTAGACTTATCGTGGTGTTCTTGTCGAGAACATGGCGGCGGCGCGTTCAGGCGTCGGCGCTATACCAGGCGATGCCATCAGCATCGACCGATCGATTGGCATCACCATCGGCCAGCAAATAGTTGAGATGCGCAACCGCCTCGCCCGTCGCCATAGAAATCACATCATCGCCAATGCGTCGGCCGAAGATGGCTGGGAAAATATCAACGACCCGGCGCGGTTCCTGTTCGAGGCGTTGTCTCAGGCGTTTCAGTGCAATGCCATGACCTTTGATCAAATGGTCCAGGCGCACATGGGCCCCGGTAAAAGGCTCGTTGTGCGCGGGAAGAACCAGGACATCGTCTGGCAATTCGTCTTTCAATTTCTCGCAGCTTTCCAGCCAGTCCCGAAGCGGGTTGGCATTCGGCTCTGTCGGGAAAACTGAGACATTGGATGAAATTCGTGGCAGCAACTGATCACCGGAAATGACGATATTCAGCTCCGGGCAGAACAGGCAGCTATGCTCCGGTGAGTGTCCGTGACCCGTGATCACTTGCCACTTTTGACCTGCCATTTCAAAGCCATCGCCATCCTCGAGCCGACGATAAGCATCCGGCAAGCGCGACACACCACGTCCAAATCCGCCAAAGCGAGATTTATAGGTCTCAATCTGGTCGTCAGTCCATCCGGATTGACGATAGAATGTGGTCCCCGCCTCAGGCGCCTCGCGCCCCGTATCGGCGATCAACATGCGGCAGGTCACGTATTCCAGACGACTGATCCAGAACTCAGACTCCGGGAATTTCCGACTGAGCCAGCCCGCATTGCCGATATGATCCGGATGCATGTGCGTAACAATCACGCGCCATACGGGGCGACCGTCCAGTTTTTCGTCAAATATCTTGCGCCAGGCTGTTTTCGTATCGTCAAGCGGCATGCCGGTATCGACGATGGTCCAGCCTTTTTCGCCATCATCGATCAGCCACAAATTGATCCATTGCAGCGAGAAAGGCAGCGGCATGCGCACCCAGTGAACACCAGGCGCAACTTCCATTGTTTCACCCACAGCGGGCGTTTCCTCACCGAAAGGGTATTCGAGTGGAGCGCGTCCAGGGGTCTTGCCAGTAAATCCATCCATGGGACAAGTTTGGCACGCCGCGCGGGCTGAACCAATCCGTCACCGTGCGGCAGGCTGCGTTAAGAACAGCCTATCGCGACGCGACTTTTGTAACTTTGGTCCCTTCAATACTGACCCCGGCCATCAAGCCGCGTTGATCGAAGATAAACGCATAAGCATCGTCCTGAAGCGTTGATGAGGACAGATTCTCCGCGATGCCAGCATTGACCACAACCACAGTCGGACCAACCCCGATTTCCCAGCCATCTGATTCTTCAAGGAACTGGATCGCGTTATCGTTCATGAGGAACACCGCGTAACCATAGGATTGGGCGCCGGCTTGCAGGCCCCATGAGCCTGTGAATGACGTATAATAGCCACTTGTCTGACCAGCTTTGCGAAGCTCACCTTCGCCATAAGCGCCCCCAAACACCAGCCCCGCTTTGACCATGGACGGGAAGATCAGAACCGCGCGTGATTGCCTTGAAATCGCTGCTGCGGCTGGGTTTTCACGGATCAGTTTGTTCAGCGCTTGTGAGCTTGAAGCCGAAATATCGGCCTGTGAGGCGGGCGAATTGGCCGTCGTCGAACAAGCCGAAAGCAAAGGCAGAGCCGCAAGTGCGCTCGCTGCCACGATTTGTTTAAATAGATGCATGACCGTCTCCTGTTTTGTCCATGCGATGCGTTCACGTGAGGCCTAACCCGCCTCGGCGCAACGTTACGTCTTTGTTATCTTAGCACTCAACAACGTTCACGGCCAAACCGCCCTGGCTGGTTTCTTTGTATTTGGACGACATATCGAGGCCGGTTTGGCGCATGGTTTCAATCACCTGGTCAAGACTGACTTTGCCCTGCCCGGTCTGATGCAAAGCCAGACGCGCCGCATTAACGGCTTTCACCGTGCCTATGGCATTGCGCTCTATGCACGGGATTTGCACCAGGCCGCCAACCGGATCGCAGGTCAGACCGAGATTGTGCTCCATGCCGATTTCAGCAGCTGCCAGGCACTGAATCGGCGTCGCGCCCCAAACGGCGGCAAGGCCGCCCGCCGCCATCGAACAGGCGACACCGACTTCGCCCTGACATCCCATTTCAGCGCCCGAGATTGAGGCGCGCTGCTTGTACAGCAACCCGATCCCACCCGAGACAAACAGGAAGCGTTGCGCCTTGGAGCGCATCGGAACGCCGTCATCATCACAGCAATAATGGCGCAGCACTGCTGGCAGGATCCCGGCGGCACCATTGGTTGGTGCGGTCACCACGCGGCCGCCGGCCGCATTCTCTTCGTTCACGGCCATGGCATAGACGTTCAGCCAATCAAACAGCGCCTCGCGCTCGTTCACACCGGCGCCGGTTTTGAGTTTACGGTAAAGATCTGGTGCCCGTCGCTCGACGTTCAGACCGCCAGGCAGAATGCCGCCTGTGTGCAGGCCGCGCTCGACGCATTTCAACATCGTGTCAGTGATGAAATCGATTTGCGCCAGAGTTTGGGCTCGAGGCCGCCGCTCATCCTCATTCGCCAGAATTAATGCATCAATCGGCATCGCATTCTTTTCGCAAAGCGCCAGCAATTCTGCCGCTGACCCGAATGAAAATGGCGAACTGGCTTTGTCGTGAATGACATCATCTTTTGTCGGCTGGGATAGGCGTCGTGCCGAAGCAACAAACCCGCCGCCAGTGGAATAGTAGACGCGTGTAAAATCAGGCGTGCTTGAGGCGGCATCCTCAAACAAGTGCAAAGCCATACCATTCGGATGCAGATCCGGAACGATATCACCGCGATACTGAAGGTCCCTGATCGGACGAAACGCGATTGTTGGACCATCGCTCAGCGCCAATGACTTGCTTTCTATCGCGGCCTTGAAAGCGGCTTCCGCGACATCTGGTTCAGCGGTTTCCGGTTCGAATCCCAGGAGTCCGAGAATCACGGCTTTATCCGTGCCATGCCCAACACCTGTGAGTGCGAGTGAGCCTTGCAGTTCAACTTCAATCCGCTCTGCGGTGCGTAGAAATCCAGACTTGCGGGCTTCGCGCAAAAACCGCTTTGCAATCCGCATAGGTCCAACTG